>DASXWZ010000047.1:0-6917 GCA_036503375.1 Rhodanobacteraceae bacterium
GCTGCGCCCACGCAACCGCCTTGTCGTCGAGCTGCACCGATTGCCCGCCGCCGAGATATACCGTCGCGTGGTTGCGGTCCACTTCGGTGACCAGGCCCGGCAGCAGACCGGAAAGCGCGTGGTAGTCGGCCAATGCCTGATCGAAATCTGAGGCGCCGGCTTGCAGCGCGAGATCGACGTGCGTTTCGGGACCGCGATAGCCGTGGCGGTGATCGTATTCCTCCAGCTTGGTGCGCAATGCGGTATTGGCCAGCGCCTGCAAGCGGCTGTCGATCGTGGTGTGGACCACGTAGGCGTCCGTCAGGGCGCGGCTGCCCAGGCGCTCGATCGCCTGGCGCCGCACCATTTCCGCCAGGTACGGCGCATCCAATTGCACCGGGGGCTCGTGCGGCGCGGCGTCGTCGGGCGTGTCGATCGCGGCCCGATATTGCTCCTGCGTGATGAATCGATTGTCCAGCATGCGCGCCAGCACGTAATTGCGTCGAGCCGTGGCGTGCTGCAGGTTGTACAGCGGATTGCCGGTGGTCGGCGCCTGCGGCAAGCCAGCCAGCATCGCGCACTCGGCCAGCGTCAGCTGATCGAGTCTCTTGCCGTAGTAGAACTCGGCAGCCGCGGCCACGCCGTATGAGCGGTGGCCGAGGAAGATCTTGTTCAAGTAAAGCTGCAGGATTTCATCCTTGGTCAGCTCGTTCTCGATCTTGAAGGCGGTGAACATCTCGATCAGCTTGCGCGTATAGCTCTTCTCGGGGCTCAGGAAGAAATTGCGCGCGACCTGCTGGGTGATCGTCGAACCGCCTTGCGCCTTATTGCCTCCGGTGACCAGCACGTGCCAGCCGGCGCGGGCCGTGCCTTCCCAGTCGACGCCGGGGTGGTGGTAGAAATCCGCGTCCTCGGCGGCGAGGAATGCATCCTTCAACTGCGCTGGAACCTGATCGATGCGTACCGGAATGCGGCGGGTCTCGCCGAACAGCGCGATCAGCTTGCCGTCGGCCGATTCCACCCGCAGCGGCACCTGCAACTGCACATCCTTGAGCGAGGCCACGGAAGGGATGCGCGGCGAAATCAGCCAATAGGTAAAGCCCGCCGCCAGCACTCCCAGCAGGAACAGGCAAAGCACCAGCATCGCCGCGATGCGCAGCAGGCGTTTCAGGATTCGCATTCAAGAAGTCTCTGGATGGCCAGTTGCGGCCGCTCTCGGTTGGCAGTCGGACCCCGGGCCGTCAAATGCTCGCACACCGAGGGTTGATGGTGACTGACGAAAGCGTGGCAAAAAGGAGACGAAAAACCGATCGCAAGGGGTGGAGCATTGTCGTTTGTGATCGCAGTCAAATACGGCGCCGTACCGTTCCGAGTATAGATGCTTGCCACAAGCGCAGCGAGGGAAACGGGTTGCGCCTGGGCGTGCAAGAGGATTGGCAGATATCGTGCTAGTTCCGGGACGGCGAAGCGGCGGCCCGGACAAAAAGTCGGTCTACTCGCGCGTTGCGCTTTCTGCTGGAAGAGGGCGAGGGTGCAGTGGAAAGGCTTCCGGATCAGCGGGTTGCGGCAACAGTATGGACCCGTTGATATTTCGTTAACTTTCCGATCTAATGCGGTTGCGCATCTTTCGCTCGTAAGGGCGCGTGGGGAAGGGGAAAATTCGTGGGCTTGCTAACGCCAAAGGCGCCGCCGCTGATCGGAGTGGACATCAGCTCGACGGCGGTCAAGCTGTTGCAACTGACACAGGCCGGCGCTCGCTACCGCGTGGAGCACTACGCCGTCGAGCCGCTGCCGCCCAACGCGGTCGTCGAGAAGAACATCGTCGAGGTCGAGGCGGTGGGCGACGCCATCCGTCGTGCACTCGCGCGCACGGGCGCCAAGACCAAATACGCCTGCGCTGCGGTCGCCGGTTCGGCCGTGATCACCAAGGTGATCCCGATGCCGGCGGATCTCAGCGAGGACGACCTGGAAGGTCAGATCCAGGTCGAAGCCAACCAGTACATCCCGTATCCGATCGAGGAAGTCAGTCTCGATTTCGAAAAGCTCGGGGCCGTCAAGGACAACCCCGAAATGGTCAACGTGCTGTTGGCCGCTTCGCGCACAGAGAACGTGGACATGCGCGTGGCCGCGCTCGACCTGGGTGGCCTCACCGCCAAGGTGGTGGACGTCGAGGTGTTCGCGATGGAGAACGCCTTCAGGCTGATCTCCGACCAGTTGACCGTCTCGCGCGATGCGCTGATCGCGCTGATCGACGTCGGCGCCACCATGACCACGCTGTCCGTGCTGCGCAACCAGCGCACGATCTATTCGCGCGAGCAGGTCTTCGGCGGCAAGCAGCTCACCGATGAAGTGATGCGCCGCTACGGACTCTCCTATGAAGAGGCCGGCATGGCCAAGCGCCAGGGCGGATTGCCCGAGTCCTACGAGATCGAGGTGCTGGAGCCGTTCAAGGAAGCGATGGTCCAGCAGATCAGTCGCCTGCTGCAGTTCTTCTTCGCCGGCAGCGAATATGGCAAGGTCGACCAGCTCGTGCTCGCCGGCGGTTGCGCCGCGATCACCGGCATCAGCGAAATGGTCGAAGAGCAAATCGGCGTGCCCTGCACGGTGGCCAATCCGCTGGCCAGCATGTCGCTCTCCCCGCGGCTGCAGGCGCAGACGCTCGCGCAGGACGCTCCCGCGCTGATGATCGCCTGCGGCCTGGCCTTGAGGAGCTTCGACTGATGGCCAGAATCAACCTCCTCCCCTGGCGCGCCGAACGGCGCGAACAGCGCAAACGCGAGTTCTTCATGCAACTCGGTATCGCGGCCGCGGCCGCGATTGCCGTCGTGGTCCTCGCGATCCTGTTCATGGATGCGCGGATCGCGTCCCAGAACAGCGACAACGACTATCTCACCGGCGAGATCAAGCAGCTCGACGCCAAGATCGCCGAGATCAAGGATCTGCAAAAGACCAAGTCGCAACTGTTGGCGCGCAAGCAGATCATCGAGAAGTTGCAGGAGAACCGCGCGCAGATGGTGCACCTGTTCGACGAACTGGTGAAAACCATTCCCGACGGAGCGCGATTGACCTCGCTGAAGCAGAACGGACCCACGCTCACCCTCGACGGCGTGGCGCAATCCAACGCCACCGTGGCCGAGTACATGCGCAACATCGAAGCCTCGCCCTGGCTGGGCTCGACCGATCTGGTCAAGACGGAGAACAAGCGCAGCGACAGCCGCACACCCTACGAATTCGAGCTGGTCGTGCATCTGGACAAGCCCAAGACGACCGAATCCGGTGCGCCGGCCAGCGGCAGCAGCAGCGAAATGGCAGCCGAGGCCTCGAGCAGCGCGGATGCGGCCTCCGCTTCGACGGCCGCCGCGGCACCGGCCGCTCCGGCCAGCAATGGGGGGGCCGCGCAATGAAACTGATCGACGATCTGCGCAACCTCGACCGCAACAACATCGGCGGCTGGCCACGTTCGGTCAAGATTTTCTTCACCGTGCTGGTGATCGTGGTGATCCTGCTGGTCGGCTGGTATTTCTTCATCAGCGACAAGCAGGACGAACTGGCCCAGGCGCAGCAGAAGGAAGTGCAACTGAAGCAGGAGTTTTCCTCCAAGCAGGCAGAGGTGGTGAACCTCGAGGCGCTGAAGGCACAGCTTGCGGAGATGAATGACCTGCTGCGGCAGATGCTGCGGCAATTGCCGAGCAAGACCGAGATGCCAGCGCTGCTGGTGGATGTCTCGCAAACCGCTCTGTCGGCTGGATTGGAAACCGAGCTGTTCCAGCCGGGTCCCGAACAGCCCAAGGAGTTCTACGCCGAGCAGCCCATCGCGATCCGCATGCAGGGCACCTATCACCAGTTCGGCACCTTCATCAGCGGCGTCGCTTCGCTGCCGCGCGTGGTGATCCTGACCATGCACGACGTGGCGCTGCATCCGCAGCAAGCCAGCGGCAACAGGGATGCGCCTCCGCCGGGCGGACAACTGGTGATGGAAGGCACGGTCAAGACCTATCGCTATCTGGGCGATGAGGAAACCGCCGCGGCCATCAGCGCCAAGCCCAAGAACGCCGCGGGGAGGAAGTGAGCATGCGCACCTTACTCGCCCGCCTGTCCCTCGCCAGCGGTGTTGCGGTGATGTTGCTGGGCCTGGCCGCGTGCAGTGGGCAGGATGACCTGCACCAGTGGGTCGCCCAGGAAAAAGCCAAGAAGGGCGCGCCGCTGCCGCCGCTGCCCGTGGTCAAGACATTCGAAAGCTTCGTCTACCAGGACCAGGACAAGCGTGACCCGTTCAGTCCCGGTCCCACCGAAGCGGCCAGTTCGCTCAACGGGCCCGGTCCGCATCCGGACCAGGACCGCGTGCGCGAACCGCTGGAATCCTATCCGCTCGACAGCCTGAGAATGGTGGGCACGCTCAGCGGCAAGAGCGGCATGGAAGCGTTGATCAAGGATCCGCAAGGCGTGATCCATCCGGTCCATGTGGGCAACTACATGGGCCAGAACTACGGTCACGTCACGACGATTGCCGAAGACCATGTCGAACTGGCCGAGCTGGTGCCCAACGGCACCGGTGGCTGGATGGAACGCGACGCGACCATTGCATTGGGTGACAAATGAAGTCCATTGGGGATGACGTCATGATCAGCAAACCCGCTTCTCTAACCGGCCGCATCGACGCGCGCCCGACCCGGTCGCGCGGCATGCCCGCGCGAGCGTCCGGGAAAAAGCTCGTCGCGATCGCCGCCCTCCTGGGACTCTTCGTCTGCGTACCGGCATTCGCCGCGAATACGCTGCAGGACGTCACCTCCACGCCGCTCCCCGACGGCAAGGTGCAGTTGACGTTGCAGTTCGCGCAGCCCGTCGTCGCGCCGCGAGCGTTCAGCACCGACACGCCGCCGCGCATCGCGCTGGATTTCGCCGACACGCACAACGGCCTGAGCCAGCGCAGCGTGGCGGTTGGCAGCGGTTCGACTTCGGCGGTCAGCGCGGTCGAAGCCAATGGCCGCACCCGCGTGGTGGTCGATCTCACGCAACCCTCCGCTTACGTCACGCGCGTCGAAGGCAATGACGTGATCGTCACCGTCGGCAATGGCATGGCCATGGCCGCGGCCGAACCCGCCGCAGCACCGGCCGGGTCCGAGGCGCTGGCGCCCGTGCCGGCCGCACCGCCTTCGCAGATGGCGCTGGCGACTGCTGCCACCGATCCGAGCAAGTCCATTCCGATGGCGAGCGGCAACGTGATCCAGACGGTGGATTTCCGCCGTGGCGATCACGGGGCCGGCAAGCTGGTGATCGGCTTCAATGCGCCCGGTGCGGCCACCCGCATGCACAACGAAGGCGACCACACCATCATCGACGTGCTCGGTGCACGGCTGGCTGCGTCGCAGGCGCGCCGGCTGGATGTCACCGACTACGCCACGCCGGTGAAGAGCGTCACCACGCATGCCTCGCCGGGCGGCGCCCGCATCGACGTGCTGACCGACGGACTCACCGCGCCGTCTGGTTATCAGAGCGGCAATCAGTACGTGGTGGAATTCGCGCCGCCGAAGCAGGATCTCAGCAGCGTGATCGGCGCGCCCAAGCCGATCGTGTACAAGGGCGGTCGCGTCACTTTCAACTTCCAGGACATCCCGGTGCGCTCGGTGCTGCAACTGCTCGCTGACGTCTCGGGCACCAACATCGTTGCCTCGGACAGCGTGCAGGGCAACGTGACGTTGCGGCTGGTCAATGTTCCCTGGGACCAGGCGCTGGCCGTGATCCTGCGCGCCAAGAACCTGGACCAGCGCAGGGACGGCAACGTGATCTGGGTGGCGCCCCAGCAGGAACTCGCCACCTATGAGCAGAACATCGCGGATGCGCGCCTGAAGGAACTCGAGAACGCGCCGCTGGTTTCGGATTACCTTCCGGTCTCCTACGGCAACGCCGGCGACATCGCCAAGCTGCTCACCTCCAACACCAAGACCAATTCGGCCGGCGGCGGCGGTGGCGCACAGCAGCAGCGCGGATTCCTCTCCTCGCGCGGCAGCGTGTCGTTCGACGAGCGTACCAACACCCTGCTGGTCAACGACACCCCGGAAAAGGTGCAGGAGATCCGGCAACTCGTCGCCATGCTGGACAAGCCGGTGCAGCAGGTGCTGATCGAAGCGCGCATCGTGATTGCCACCGACAACTTCGCGCGCGACCTGGGCGCTAAGCTGGGGCTCGACGTTTTCGGACGCAGCGGGAATCAGACGATCTATACGGCGCCTACCGTCAAGGATGTCACGGATTTGAACAACAGTCTGGTCGCCGAACAGCAGGCGGTGCAGCAAGGCAAGCCGGACCCCGGCTTCCAATATCCGGGCGGCCTAAACGTCAACCTGCCCTCCGCGGCAGCGGGAGCAAGCAGCTTTGCCCTGGGCATCATTTCCAATCGTTACAACCTGGACCTGGAGCTGTCGGCGGCGCAGACCGAAGGCCGCAGCGAGACCATTTCTTCGCCCAAGGTGATCACCGCGAACAATCAGGAAGCGCTGATCCAGCAGGGCCAGGAAATCGGCTACGTCACCTTCCAGAACTCGGGTGGCGGAGCGGGCGCGGGCACGGCCACCGTGCAGTTCAAGGATGCGGTGCTGGAGCTGCGCGTGACGCCGACCATCACGGCCGACGACCGCGTGTTCATGAAGCTCAAGGTCACCAAGGACGCGATCAACTCGTTCGTACCCAATCCCGGCGGCGGCCTGATCCCGCAGTTGGACAAGCGCGAGATCGATACCTCGGTGCTGGTGGACAACGGCCAGACCGTGGTGCTGGGCGGCGTGTATGAATTCACCAAGAGCATCGACACCGTCAAGGTGCCGTTCCTCGGCGACGTGCCGGTGCTGGGCGCGCTGTTCCGCAAGAAGAACAACCAGAACAACAAGGCGCAACTGCTGATCTTCATCACCCCGCGCATCCTCAACCAGGAAAAGATGGTC
>DASXWZ010000048.1:0-8322 GCA_036503375.1 Rhodanobacteraceae bacterium
CACCATTTCACCGAAGGGCGCGCACAGCAGTTTCGCGCGGCGGCGCTCCTGGAAATCCGGGCTCGATCCGCAGGTGCTGCAATTGTCGGTGGTGCATCCGGAATACCTCTCGCTGTTCGACCTGCAGCGCAACATCGATTACCTGCGCGGCAATCAACAGAATCCCGGCGCCTATGCCAACGCGTATTGGGAACGCGCGCTGTACCCGCTCAACACGCTGGTGCTGGTGATGTGCGCGCTGCCGTTCGCCTTCGGCGCCTTGCGCTCCGGCGGCCTGGGGCGACGATTGTTCATCGGCCTGCTGCTGGCGATCGCCTGGTATTTCCTGCAGCGCGCGGTGGTCGGAATGGGCACGGTGTTCGGCGTGCCGGCGCTGGCCGCCAATCTCGCGCCCGCGCTGCTGCTGATCGTTGCGGCGGTCTGGTATTTCAGAAGGGCGTGACGAGACTCGGGACTCGGGACTCGGGACTCGGGACTCGGGACTCGGGACTCGGGACTCGGGACTCGGGACTCGGGAAAGAGCGTAAAGAACTTTCGTCACCCCGGGGCCGTTCGCCACTGGGCGCGAACGGAGCCAGGAATCTGCTCTTGCTTTCTGATCCAACCGAATTGTTTTTCGGCATAAATGGCGTCACGTGTTCAGGCGGATCATTTGCGTCCCGCAAACGCGATCGTGCACCGTGCGTTTCTGCGCGTCGAACAGCGCCCACCAGAAACCGATCCCCGCGATAGCAAGCGACAGCAGCGCCAGAAAGAACCGCGCCAGCGCCCGCACGGCGCCGAGTTTTGCACCATCGTCGCAAACCAGTTTCAGTTTCCACGCGCGCATGCCGATGGTCGCGCCGATGCGCGTCCACGAGATCACGAAGTACGCCGCGGTCACGACGAGCAATGCGATTTGCAGCCAAAGGCGAAAAAGAAATTGCGGGTGTGCGGGATCGTAGTTGCGGCCGGCCACGAAAAGACAGACGAACACCGTGAGCATCCACAGGCCGATCAGCGGGAAAACGTCGTAGACCAGCGCGGCCAGCCGGCGCCAGAGTGATACGGGCCGATGCGATGCCATCGGCGCAATTTTCGATACGTCTTGTGAAACCACTTTGAATTCCCGTAATCGTTCGTCCTGAGGTATCGAAGGGCGAACAAAAATTCCGCTCGTAGTTCGATACCTCACTACGAACGGATCGGCAGGGTTGCGCGGAGGCGGCAACCGCGCAAGCATCGCACGATGCCAGCCGCTGCCGAAACCGCCTGCGAAATCGACGCGCCCGACCGCGCCGCGATCGAGGCCTTCATCGAGCGCGTGTGGTCACAGGACGGCCTGGCCGACCTCACCCTCAGCGCCTATCGGGGCGACCTGGAACACTGCGCGGCCTGGCTGCGCACGCACGGCAGCAGTCTGGTCACGGCGAGCTTCGAGCAACTCTCCCGCTATCTCGGCGAGCGCGGGGCGCGCAAGATCAAGGCGCGCAGCAACGCGCGGCTGTTGACCGTGCTGCGCCGATTTTATGCCGACTACGCGCGCACGCGTTCGGATTTCGAAGATCCCACATTGTTGCTGGACGCACCGAAACTGCCGCGCAGCTTGCCCAAGGCGTTGTCCGAACGCGAAATCGAGGCACTGATCAATGCGCCGAGCGCGGAAACGCCACTGGGCCTGCGCGATCGCGCGATGCTGGAACTGATGTACGCGTCCGGCCTGCGCGTTTCCGAACTCGTCACGCTGCCGATCGCCGCGCTGAACCTGCGCCAGGGCGTGCTGCGCGTCACAGGCAAGGGCGGCAAGGACCGGCTGGTGCCGGCCGGCGAGAACGCGCTGGACTGGATCGCGCGTTATCTGAAGGAGGCACGACCGGCGCTGGCCAAGGGCCGCTCGCCCGATGCGCTGTTTCTGTCCAATCGCGCCGCGGGAATGACACGGCAGATGGCCTGGACGATGGTGCGCAAACACGCGCTCACCGCCGGCATCCCCGCGAAGAAGATCTCACCGCACGTGCTGCGCCATTCCTTCGCCACCCACCTGCTGAACCACGGCGCCGACTTGCGCGCATTGCAGATGCTGCTCGGCCACAGCACGCTCTCGACCACGCAGATCTACACCCTGATCGCGAAGGAAAACCTGAAGCGGTTGCACGCACGACATCACCCACGTGGGTGAACCGGGCAGCTACGCGGCAGCGTGTTAGCATTTCGCACCGCACGACCGAGTTCGTCATGTCCAGGCTGTTGATCTCCCTTTTTGCGATTTCGTTGATCGCCAGCGGTTGTTCCGCTGACCAGAACGAACCCGGCACTCCGCAGGCGAAAACCGGCTCAGTCGCGAGCATTCCGCAGTCATCAGCCAAAAAGCATTCTCCCGATAGCTCACAATCCGCCCAGGCCAGCATCGCGACCGCGCCAAAACCCGTGATCGATGCGGTGCGCAAGCTGGCGCCACAGGTCAACATCCAGGCCGTGGACAGGACGCCGCTGCCGGACATCTGGCAAGTGATCGCCGGCGGCCAGGTGGTGTACGTCAGCGCGGACGGGCGTTACATGTTCAACGGTGATGCCTTCGATCTGAAGATGGAGACCGCGCTGTCCGACGCGCGCATGGACCAGTTGCGCCGGGACGCGCTGGCGAAGATTCCGGCCGACCGCATGATCCGCTTCGCGCCCGCGAACCCGAAGTACACGGTCACCGTTTTCACCGACGTCGATTGTCCGTACTGCCGCATGTTCCACGCGCACATCGCCGACTACAACAAGGCCGGCATCGCCGTCGATTACCTGTTCTGGCCGCGTACGGGTCTGGATACGCCGTCGTACTACAAGGCGATCTCGGTCTGGTGCGCGGCGGACCGCAAGCACGCGTTCACCGCGGCCAAGGCCGGTGTCGATCCAAAACCCGCACGCTGCGACAACCCGGTGAAGCATGATTTCGAGCTGGGCTTGGATCTGGGGGTGGACGGCACGCCGACCATCATCGCCGCCAACGGCGCGGTGCTGAACGGCTTCGCCACGCCCGCGCAACTCCTGCACTGGCTGGGCGAGCGGACGGGTCCGCAGGATGGCGAGACGCCGCTGATACAATAGGCGGCTTGTCGAATTCGCCGGTCTCAACCGCAATGATCGTCCTCGACGGGCGTTCCGCCCTGTCGCCGTTCCGCCTCGACCGCCTGAACGAACACCTCGCGCCGCTGGCGAAGGGCGTGCGCGTGCGCGGCGCGCGCTTCGTCTATTTCATCGACGCCGAACAGGCACCCGATCCGGAGCAGCATCGTCGCCTCGCCGAAGTGCTGGACGCCGGCGAAGGCGCGCCGGCGGATGCGACGCTGTGGGTGGTACCCCGTTTGGGCACCGTGTCGCCGTGGTCATCGAAAGCCACGGACATCCTGCGCGGCATCGGCCTGCCGGTGCGGCGGGTCGAGCGCGGCATCGCGTTCCTGATCGATGGCGTGAATCCGGACGAACGCGCGAAATTCGACACGACCGCGAACGCGCTGCACGACCCGATGACGCAATCGGTGCTGACGACGCTGGACCAGGCGCGGGGATTGTTCCTGATCGGCGCGCCGGAACCGTTGCGCACGATCGCACTCGGTGATGATCCGCGCACCGCACTGCAAGGCGCCAATTCGGAACTGGGCCTCGCGCTCGCACCCGACGAAATCGATTACCTGATCGAACACTACGCGGCGTTGCAGCGCGACCCCACCGACGCCGAGCTGGTGATGTTCGCGCAGGCCAATTCCGAACACTGCCGGCACAAGATCTTCAACGCGCAGTTCAACGTCGACGGTGCGCCGCAGTCGGCCACGCTGTTCGGCATGATCCGCAACACGCACAAAGTATCGCCCGCGCACACGCTCAGCGCCTACAGCGACAACGCCGCGGTGATCGAGGGTTCGCAGGGCGCGCGTTTTTTTGCTGATGAAGATGGCGTGTGGCGCGCGCATGTCGAAGAGATTCCCTACGCGATCAAGGTGGAGACGCACAATCATCCCACTGCGATCGCGCCCTGGCCGGGCGCGTCCACCGGATCGGGCGGGGAAATCCGCGACGAAGGCGCCGTCGGTCGCGGCGGCAAACCGAAAGCGGGCTTGACCGGCTTTTCGGTTTCGCATCTGCGCATTCCCGACCTGCCGCGGCCGTGGGAAAACGCGCGGCCGCTGCCCATGCGTTTCGCCAGCGCGTTCGAGATCATGCGCGACGCACCGCTGGGCGCCGCGGCGTTCAACAACGAATTCGGCCGACCGTGCCTCGGAGGGTACTTCCGCAGCTTCGAACAGGAAGCCGGCGACGGCGTGCGACGCGGTTACGACAAGCCGATCATGATCGCGGGCGGCGTCGCCAATGTGCGGCCGATGCACGTCATCAAGAGCAAATTGCGCCCGGGCGATCATGTGATCGTGCTGGGCGGCCCGGCGATGCTGATCGGCCTGGGCGGCGGCGCGGCTTCGTCGATGGCCGGCGGCCAGAGTTCCGAACAGCTCGATTTCGCCTCCGTGCAGCGCGACAACCCGGAGATGCAGCGGCGCTGCCAGGAAGTGATCGACGCCTGCACTTCATTGGGCGAGAAAAATCCGGTCGTCGCGATCCACGACGTCGGCGCCGGCGGCCTGTCGAACGCGATCCCGGAACTGCTGCACGACTCGGGCGTGGGCGGCACGATCGATCTGAACACCGTGCCGCGCGACGATCCGCACCTTTCGCCGATGCAGTTGTGGTGCAACGAGTCTCAGGAACGCTACGTGCTGGGCGTGCGTCCGGACGATCTGCCGGAATTCGAAAAAATCTGCGCGCGCGAGCGCTGCCCGTTCGCGGTGGTGGGTCGCGCGACCGATGAGCGACGGCTGATTGTCGAGTCCCGGGTCCCGAGTCCCGAGTCCCGCATCATCGATCTTCCGCTCGACATGCTGCTCGGCAAGCCGCCGCGCATGCAGCGCGATGCCGTGCGCTTCAAGCCGCGCGTGGAAGTGGTGCCGGACCTTTCCGGCATCGGCCTGGACGAAGCCGTGCAGCGCGTGCTGCGCATGCCCGGCGTGGGTTCGAAGAGTTTCCTGGTCACGATCGGCGATCGCAGCGTGGGCGGTTTGTGTTCGCGCGATCCGATGGTCGGGCCCTGGCAGGTTCCAGTCGCCGATTGCGCGGTGACGCTGTGCGATTTCGACGGCTACGCCGGCGAAGCCATGGCGATGGCAGAGCGCGCGCCGGTGGCGCTGCTGGATGCCGCGGCCAGCACGCGGTTGGCGGTGGCCGAGGCGATCACCAATCTGATCGCCGCGCCCGTAACGCTCGATGAAATCCGGCTGTCGGCGAACTGGATGGCGGCGGCCGGACACAAGGGCGAAGACGCAGCGCTGTTCGATGCCGTGCGCGCCGTCGGCGAACAGCTGTGTCCCGCGCTCGGCATCTCGATTCCGGTCGGCAAGGATTCGCTGTCGATGCAGACGGTGTGGCGCGAAAACGGCGTCGAGCAACGCACCATCGCGCCGGTGTCGCTGATCGTCACCGCGTTCGCACGCGTCGCCGATGCGCGCCGCACGTTGACGCCGCGCATCAAGCTCGACCGTGGCGAATCCGATCTGTGGCTGATCGATCTGGGCGCCGGTCGCGATCGTCTCGCGGGTTCCGCGCTGACGCAGGCATTCAATCGCGGCGGCGGGGTGCCGCCCGATCTGGACGATCCGCAGCGCCTGAAGAATCTGTTCGCGCTGGTGCGCGAAGCCGAGGGCGCCGGGCTGTTGCTGGCGTATCACGATCGCTCCGATGGCGGTGCGATCGTGGCACTGCTGGAGATGGCGTTCGCGGGGCATTGCGGCCTGGAGATCCGCCTGGACGGCTGGGCCGAGAACACCCTGCGCGCCCTGTTCAACGAGGAGCCGGGCGCGGTGCTGCAGGTGCGCGTGGCCGATCGCGATGCATTCATGGCGCTGGCGGCAAGGCATGGCCTGGCCGTGATGACGCACGCGATCGGACGTCCCAAAGCGAAGCTCGGCATCAAGTTGCTGCTCGGCGACGAGACGCACGGCAAATGGAACTGGACGCAGTTGTTCGCGGCATGGCACGAAACCAGCCACTCGATGCAGCGACTGCGCGACAATCCGGCCAGTGCCGATGCCGAGCGCGAATGGCGCGTCGATGACGGCGATCCGGGCCTCTCGCCGAAACTCACCTTTGATCCGGGCGAAGACATCGCCGCGCCGTATATCGTAAAAGGCGTGCGCCCGCGCGTGGCGATCCTGCGCGAGCAGGGCGTCAACGGTCAGGTGGAGATGGCCGCGGCGTTCACGCGCGCGGGCTTCGATGCCATCGACGTGCACATGAGCGATCTCGCCGCCGGCCGCCGCAAAATTTCCGATTTCCGCGGCCTGGCCGCCTGCGGCGGCTTTTCCTACGGAGACGTGCTGGGCGCAGGACGCGGCTGGGCGGCTTCGGTGCTCTACCACGAGAAGTTGCGCGAGCAGTTCGCCGCGTTCTTCGCCGATCCGAATACCTTTGCATTGGGATTGTGCAACGGCTGCCAGATGCTGTCGCACCTGAAAGGCATCATCCCCGGCGCCGAACACTGGCCGGGCTTCGAACGCAATACCTCCGAACAGTACGAAGCACGCTTCGTCACCGTGGAGGTGATGGAGTCGTCTTCGATCTTCTTCCGCGGCATGGCGGGATCCCGCATACCGATCGTCACCGCGCACGGCGAAGGCCGCACGATGTTCGCGCGCGATGCGAAATCGGCCAAGGCCAATCCCTGCCTGCGCTTCGTGGACAATCGCGGCAAACCCACCGAACAGTTTCCGCTGAATCCCAATGGCTCGACCGACGGCCTGACCGGGTTCACTTCGGCGGACGGCCGAGTCACCATTCTGATGCCGCACCCCGAGCGCGTGTTCCGCAGCGTGCAGATGAGTTGGCGCCCGCCGGGCTGGGGCGAGGATTCGCCGTGGATGCGGATGTTCCGCAACGCACGGGTGTTCGTCGGATGAATCGCTGCAAAGCTACTGCGCTCGTCAGCTTGCGCGCCGGCGGTGCTCGGAATCCTCATGTATTGGCATATACACTCCGGTTCCTGCGCTCCGGCGTCGCGCAACCTGCGTTCGCTCGCTACGCTTTGCAGCGATTCACCAGCGTGACATGAACGCGCTCTCGCAAGCGCGCGGTGGAACCGGTCTCACCGAAAGCAACCGGCGTTTCTACGATGGCTTATGGTCCGGCGCGCGCCTGATCGAGCCGCAGCGATTCAATACCTGGCCCCTCGTTGCGAAATTGTGCGAACGTGCGGCGCGGCGGTTGGAAGTCGCGCCCGGGCTGCGGCCGCGGCTGCCGCTGGATGGCACGATATTTCTGGACCTCAGTGCCCCGGCCTTGCGCGCGCTGCGCGCCTGCGACGCGCGTGCTGCGAACGGCTTGGTCGGCGCGCTGCCATTCGTCGATGCATCGTTCGACCTGGTGTGCGCATTCGACATCGTCGAACACGTTGCCGATGACGACACGGCGTTTGCGGAACTGTCGCGTGTGGCCGCACCGGGTGCGATATTGTTGCTTTCGGTCCCGTTGCATGCGCGCGCCTGGAACGCCTTCGACGACTTCGTCGGCCACTGCCGCCGCTACGAGCCGGACGCCCTGATCGCAAAACTCGCACGCCACGCCTTCATCCTCGAGCGCAGCGCGATGTACGGCATGCAGGCGAAGTCCTCTGCCCTGCTCGATGTCGGCATGTGGTTCCTGAAGCGCCATCCCCGCACCGCGATGGGCTGGTACAACCGCGTGTTCATGCCGCTCGGCCTGCGGATGCAGAAGCCTTTGCGCTGGACGGAAGGAATGATCGAGGCGCAAGGCGTGGACGAAGTGCTGCTGGTCTGCCGGAAGGGAGCGCCTCCATGAAAGCGCAGGCGTGTACGCCTGCTTCCCGACTTTCACGCCCAGAAAGGGACGCGGGGATCAATTCGCCGCGCCGAGCCGGTCGCTGCGCTCGGCGATGAAACGCCGGCAAGCTTCCGCCGGCAGCGGCATCGACAGCCAGTGGCCCTGGATCTCGTCGCAGCGCTGCGCGCGCAGGAACGCCAATTGCGCGTCGGTTTCCACGCCTTCGGCGATGACGTCCAGTTGCAGCGAGTGGGCCATGGTGATGATGGTCGCGGTGATCGCGGCGTCGTCCGGATCGATGGTGACGTCGCCGACGAATTCCTTGTCGACTTTCAGTGTGTCGATGGGCAATCGCTTGAGATACGCCAGCGAGGAATAGCCGGTGCCGAAGTCGTCGATCGCCAGCTTCACGCCGATCGACTTCAGTTCGCCGAGGATGCGCACCGACTGCTCGGCATTGGCCATGACCATGCT
>DASXWZ010000049.1:0-2011 GCA_036503375.1 Rhodanobacteraceae bacterium
AGAGCGTGTCGTCGCCGTCGAATCCGACCAGCTCGATCATCGCGTCAGCGCGCGGCTTGCGACCAGACATCACGCAGTGTCACCGCGCGGTTGAACACCGGGTGTTGGCGCGAGTGGTCGTGGCGATCGGCGACGAAATAGCCGAGCCGTTCGAACTGGAAGTGCGCCTCCGGCGCGGCTTCGCGCAGCGACGGTTCCAGAAATCCGCGCACGATCCGGCGTGATGCCGGATTGAGGTGATCGCGATAGGTCTTGCCGTCGGTATCGTCGTCGGGATCGGGCACGTCGAACAACCGGTCGTACAGCCGCACTTCCGCCTCCAGCGCGTGCCTCGCGCTGACCCAGTGGATGGTGCCTTTCACCTTGCGGTTGGCACCTTCCATACCTTGCCGCGAAGTCGGGTCGAGCGTGCAGCGCAGTTCGCTGATCGTGCCGTCCGCATCCTTGACGATTTCCTCGCAACGAACGATACCGACGCCGCGCAGGCGCACCTCGCCGTCGGGAACGAGTCGATGAAAGCCCTTCACCGGCGTCTCCATGAAATCCTCGCGCTCGATCCACAGCCCGCGCGAGAACGGCACTTCGCGCGTGCCGAACGATTCGTCCTTGGGGTGGTTGGAAAACGCCAGCGTTTCGGCGTGATCTTCCGGGAGATTCGTGATCACCAGCTTCAACGGATCCAGCACCACCATCCGCCGTGGCGCATGCGCATCGAGATCCTCGCGCACGCTGTTCTCCAGCACGCCATAGCCGATCACGCTGTTCTGCTTGGACACGCCCGCGCGTTCCCAGAAGGTCCGGATCGCGCGTGGCGTGAAGCCACGGCGGCGCACGCCCGACAACGTAGGCATGCGCGGATCGTCCCAGCCGTCCACCAGTTTCTCGTTCACCAGCTCGAGCAGCTTGCGCTTGCTCATCACGGTGTAGTCGAGATTGCCGCGCGCGAACTCGATCTGCTGCGGCCTGGAAGGTTGCAGCCACAGGCCCGCATCGCGCAGCGGCTGCGTCAATGACGGATCGTTGGGCAGGTCGAGTTTCTCCAGGAACCAGTCGTACAGCGGCCGGTGATCCTCGAATTCCAACGTGCACAGCGAATGCGTGATGCCTTCGACGGCATCAGAAACGCAATGCGCGTAGTCGTACATCGGATAGATCGGCCAGGCATCGCCGGTATTCTGGTGCGCGACCTTGCGGATGCGGTAGATCGCCGGATCGCGCAGGTTGATGTTGCCGCTGGTCATGTCGATCTTTGCGCGCAGCGTGCGCGAGCCATCGGCGAACTCGCCCGCGCGCATGCGTGCGAACAGGTCGAGGTTCTCGTCGACCGGGCGACTGCGGAACGGAGAATCGCGGCCGGGTTCGGTCAACGTGCCGCGGTATGCGCGCACCTCGTCGGCGGAGAGATCATCGACGTAGGCGAGTCCGAGCCTGATCAGCTTGATCGCGCCGAGATGGAACACCTCGAAGTAGTCCGAGGCATGCCGCAGCAGTTTCCATTCGTATCCCAGCCAGTGCACGTCCGCCTTGATCGCTTCGACGAATTCCACGTCTTCCTTGCCGGGATTGGTGTCGTCGAAACGCAGGTTGCAGGTGCCGGCGTTCTCCCCGGCGATGCCGAAGTTCAGGCAGATCGACTTGGCGTGGCCGAGATGGAGGTAACCGTTGGGCTCCGGCGGAAAACGCGTGGCCACGCGTCCGCCGTGTTTGCCCGAGACGTTGTCCGCCGCCACGATCTGGCGGATGAAATTGTTGACGGGCGATGTGTCTGTCATGGTGCAGCAGCCGGCAAATGCGCGAGTTTAGCGGTCCCGCTGGATGGCGCATAATCCACGCATGCGTACCGTTTACCGCGCCGAAAATCTGGTGGACGCGCACCTGGTCAAGGATGTGCTGGACCAGGCCGGCATCCCCGCCTTCATCCAGGGCGAATACCTGCTGGGCGGCATCGGCCAGTTGCCGGCGCGCGACCTGATCACCGTGGGCGTGCCGGACATGTGCGTCCCAGCCGCCG
>DASXWZ010000050.1:0-5611 GCA_036503375.1 Rhodanobacteraceae bacterium
CGGGCTCGACGATCGCGATGTGGTCGCCGGGCTCGATCGCAAGGATGCGTTGCATGCGTTCGAAGCTGGCGACGATCCCGCCGTTGTCGGGCACCGTCGCGCCGGTGGTGTTGGTACCGCGGCCGCGTGCGATCAACGGAACGTGTGCTTCGCGACAGGCCTGCACCAGCTCGACGACCTGCTCGTGCGTGGTGGGAAAAACCACAGCATCGGGCAAGGCGACCCGGCGCGAATTGTCGTAGGCGTAGGCTGCGCGCGCGGCTTCGTCGAAGGCGAATGATTCTGCGGGGAAAATGCCGCGTAGCGAGGCGGCGAGTGATTCGGGAATCGGCATTTCGAAAGCTTACCTCGTCATTCCGGCGAAAGCCGAAATCCATCTTCTGCTCGACGCAAGGCAAAAATGGATTCCGGGTTCCGTTCGCGACGAGCGCGAACGGCCCCGGAATGACGAAGGTTGTACGCTCCTTGCCGAGTCCCGAGTCCTCAATCCGTATAGTCGAATACCCGCACCACCTTCTGCACTCCGGCAACGTGACGCACGATGTCGGTGACGGCGTCGGCTTCGCGGTGGCTGACCAGTCCCATCAGATAGACGTTGCCGTGCATCGTGCTGACATTGACGCGCCCGGGATCGAAGCCGGACAGGCTGGTGATGTTCAGCAGCGATGCTTTCACGCGCGCCGTCAGCCCGGCATCACCGGCGCGCTGCGAAAAGGCTGGAATCGGCATCACGTCGATTTCGTTGTCCACGCGGCGCACGCCTTCGAACCCGGTGACGTCGGCTTCGGCGCGCTGCTTCAATTCTTCGGTCGGGGCTTCACCGATCAGCAGCAGCACGCCGTCGTAAACCGCGGTGCCGATGCGCACCTTGCCGGACAGCGCGGGATCGTTGTCGAGCGCGCGTTGGGCGCTGAACTGCACGTTGCGATCGTTCACGGCGCGATTGAAGCCGCGGCGGTCGGTGAAGGTACTGCACGCGGCAATCGCCAGCGTGGCGAGCAGGAGCGGCATTGCCAGTTTGCGCATTTTGCAGTCGTCCATCAGTCAAAATCGAACGCAGCGCGCTGCCATTCGCAGCGCGGCGCATCGGTCTCGCCGTCGAACGCTAGCACATCGAAGCGACAAGGCAATGCCGCCAGTTGCGGATGCGCCTGCAGGAACAGTTGCGCGGCTTTCACCAATCGCGCGCGTTTGGCCGTTCCGACCGAAGCTGCGCCGCCACCGAACGCGCCATGACGACGATAGCGCACCTCCACGAAAACCAATGTGTCCGCATCGCGCATCACCAGATCGAGTTCGCCGAAACGCGTGTTGAAGTTGCGGGCCAGCAGACGCAGGCCCGCGCGTTGCAGGCGCGCGAGGGCGTGAGCCTCGAACAATGCGCCGGAGGCGCGCGCGTTCACTGCGTGGAAGACGCGGATGCCGGGGCGCTGTCCATTCCGGCGGCGACCGGGCGCGCGATTCCGTTCTGGAAGCCGACCCAGATCGGCACGCGATGCACGCGACCCTGGTCGTCCTCGGTCAATTGTCCCGTGGCGCCCGGAAGGTAAGTGCCGGGATGCGAGCGGAGCCAATCGAGATATGGGGCCAATGCGTAGGCGTCCATCCCGAACGCGAACAGCCGGGCGGCGGCATTGCGCGCATCGGGCAATTGCGCCGCGATCACGCCGTGATCGGGCAAGCCGGGTTGCGCGTCGAACAACCACGGCGCATCGCAGAACTCCACGCCGTCGAGATCGCGGTCGGCATCGGCGCTGTCACCGCCACCATATACCAGTGACGTCGCGAATACGGGCTGCGTGGTGCCGGCGAGTTTCAATTGCGGCATCAGGAGCCGCGCGGTTTGCGCGCGCAGCAGCAGCAAGATGCCGCTGCCGTCACCGGCCGTGGCGAGTGCCGCCTTGATCTGATCCGAATAATCCACGTTGCCGGCGGGCAGTTCGGCCTGGCTCGTCACCTGTCCGCCCAGGCTTTCGAACTGCGCCTTGAACGCCGCGGCCGCACGCCTCGAGCGATCGTCGCCGGTGAGAAACACGATTGCCTGGTTGATGCCGCGTTCGCTCATGCGGGCGGCGGCCTGTGCGCCCTCGGATTCGGGCAGCAATCCGAATTCGGCGCTGCCCGCCGGTGGCGGCACGTTGTTGTCGGGATGATTGAGCGCCAGCAACGGCACCGGCAGCGAGCCTTGCGCGAACATCGCGGCCACGCCATCGCGACCGAGCGGACCGATCACGAGTTGCGCACCATCGTTCACCGCCTGCTTGTACGCGGCCAGGGACTGCGCGGGCGTGCCGCCACTGTCATAGCTGCGCACGGCGGGGCGAGGGGAGTCGCTCTTGTCATCGAAATAGGCGGTGAAAAAACCCTCCCGCACGGCCGAAGCGGGTACCGCCAGCGCTCCTTCCGTGGGCAGCAGCAGCGCGATTTGCGTGGGCATTGCGTAGCCTTCGCGATGCGCGGCGTTGCCCTCTCCGATTTGCGTGCCGACCGGATGATCCAGTTGCGGCAGTTCGCGCGGCAAGATCACGCCCAGTTGCTCGAGCGCGGTACGTGCATAGGGCTTCAGCGGATCGCCTGCGGGCAGCGAGTCATAGCGCGACTTCAATTGATCCTTGCCCAGCGAGGCGAGCAGGGTGCCGATCTCCCGTTCGTTGTTCGCGCGTTGCGCTCCGGTCAACAGCGGCGACAACTGCGCGCGCGTTTGCGCCGCGCCCCAGAAATCGCCGGAAGCCTGCTGTTCGTGCGCCTGCTGGCTCAGCATCGGGATTTGCTGCTCAGGAGGAAGCCCGGACGTCGCCGGAGTTTCCACGCCGGGTTTCGAAAGGAGTTGGCCGATGCTCGCGCATCCGGCGAGCAGCACCACTGCGCACAGCAACACGCAAGTCCGTCGGGCCGCTGCAATGGAATTCCTGTGCATCGTGCTGTCCTCGGCTCCTTTTTCAGCGATCATAGCCCAACGTGCTTCATTGAAAAGCGCGGGCAAGGGCGCCCGCTTCTTGATCCAGCGATCATGGATGATCGCGGTTTATCTGGGGCTTCTATGACAGCGGGAACCTTGTGGGTTGTCGCCACGCCGATCGGCAATCTGGAGGATCTTTCGCCGCGCGCGCAGCGCGTGTTGCGCGAGGTGGCGTTGATCGCTGCGGAAGATACCCGCCACAGCAAACCTTTGCTCACTGCTTTCGGCATCGGCACGCCGCTCACCGCGCTGCACGAACACAACGAGCGCGAGGCGGTCGCGCCGCTGCTGGCGCGCCTGCAGGCGGGCGAAGACATCGCGCTGATTTCGGATGCCGGCACGCCGCTGATCAGCGATCCGGGTTATCGGCTGGTGCGCGCTGCACGCGAAAGCGGAACCCGCATTGGAGTCGTGCCGGGGCCCTGCGCCGCCATCGCCGCGTTGTCGATCGCGGGATTGCCCAGCGATCGTTTCGTGTTCGAAGGATTTCTGCCGGCGAAGGCGCCTGCGCGTCGCGCGCGCCTGCGCGAACTGGCGAACGAACCCCGCACGCTGGTGTTCTACGAATCTTCTCATCGCATCCGCGAGTGCTGCGAGGATTTGCGTGAAATCCTGGGCGCTCGGCGTGAAGCGCGGCTGTTGCGCGAACTCACCAAGTTACACGAAACCATGCTCGGCGACTCGCTGGATGCGATCTGCGCGCGTCTCGATGAAGACGGCGACCAGCGCCGCGGTGAATTCGTGCTGGTCGTTGCGGGCGCGGACGAACAAGCCGATGACAAGCTCGCCGAAGGCCATCGCGTGTATGCGTTGTTGCGCGAAGAACTGCCACCGGCCCAGGCGGCAAAACTCGCTGCCGCGATCAGCGGCGCGCCGCGCAAGGCGATTTACGGCGGCTGACCGCGCACTGGTAAAATCGTCAACGGAGTCGGCCGGACAGTCGCGACGCGCGAGCATCGAGGAAAGTCCGGGCTCCGCAGGGCAAGGTGCCAGGTAACGCCTGGGCGGCGCGAGCCGACGGAAAGTGCAACAGAGAGCAGACCGCCGATGGCCCCGTAAGGGGATCAGGCAAGGGTGAAACGGTGCGGCAAGAGCGCACCGCGAGTCGGGCAACCGACCGGCACGGCAAACCCCACCTGGAGCAAGACCGAATAGGGGAACGATAACGCGGCCCGCGTTGTTCCCGGGTAGGTCGCTGGAGCGGCGCAGCGATGCGTCGCCGAGAGGAATGACTGTCACGCCGTGAGGCGCACAGAACCCGGCTTACAGGCCGGCTCCACAGTCGCGATCATCTTCCCATCTCGCAACGAGGTGGGAAGACGCGCTCATTTCGCCTCAATTTAGCGAAATCGTATGCCTTTCAAGCACCTTCTGGACCTAGCTCAGAAGTGGCTTGAAATTTCGCTTTCCCCTTGATCCACAAGCAAAAATTCCTTGACAGTCTCATTACCTGCGACTAAGGTGGGTTTCGGTGTGATTTTGTGGGAAAACGTGGGCGAATCCCGGCGATGTTTCAGGGCGAAACCGCGATTACCGTGGATGACAAGGGCCGGCTGGCGATTCCCTCCGCCTGCCGCGAGCCGATCGCGCGCGCCTGCAACAACCATCTTGTGATCGCCTACAACCCGTTCGAGCACGGCTGCCTGTGGATGTTCCCGCAGCCGGAGTGGGAGCGGGTACGCGATCAGGTCAACGCGCTGCCAAGTGTCAAGCGCGTGCATCGCGACCTGCAACTGAAACTGGTCGGCGCGGCCACGCACGTGGAACTCGACTCCGCCGCGCGCGTGCTGCTGCCGGCCAGCCAGCGCAGCGCGGCCGGCATCGAGAAGAAGGCGGTGCTGCTCGGTATGGGCAACAAGTTCGAACTCTGGAGCGAGCAGGCGCATCTCGACAAGATCCGGCAGACGATCGGCGAAGCCGACATCAGCGAGGACATGGCGGGATTGCGGTTGTGATCCGTGCGCCACGCGAAACGCGTCGCGCGCGGCGGTATGAACAACGGAATGCGCGGCGCGGTTCCCGCGCATGGACAGGTTGATGGACGGGATGGGGGTAATGGCGCAGCGCGCATCCACGCATCTCCCGGTGATGCGCGACGAGGTGCTCGCCGGCTTGGCGGTGCGCGCGGATGGGCGCTATCTCGACGGCACCTTCGGCCGCGGCGGGCATGCGCGCGCGATCCTGGATCGACTGGATGCGCGCGGCCATTTGTTGCTGATGGATCGCGACATGGATGCGATCGCCGAAGCGCAGCACGTCTTCGCGCGCGATCCGCGCGTGGCGATCCGCCACGGCAATTTCTCCGAAGCCGATGCATGGAACGAAGTGCGCGATCTGGACGGCGCACTGCTGGACCTGGGCGTCTCGTCGCCGCAACTGGATGATCCCGAGCGCGGCTTTTCCTTCCAGCGCGACGCGCCGCTGGACATGCGCATGGATCGCGGCGCCGGAGAAAGCGCCGCAGAATTCCTGAATTTCGCGGAAGAACGCGAAATCGCCGACGTGCTTTGGCGATACGGCGAGGAACGGCAAAGTCGCCGAATCGCGCGCGCGGTCGTCGCACAGCGTGAGCAGTCGCCGATCCAGGGAACGCGCGTACTGGCCGAACTGGTGGAACGCACGATCGGCCGGCGCGAGCGCAACAAGCATCCG
>DASXWZ010000051.1:0-5306 GCA_036503375.1 Rhodanobacteraceae bacterium
ATCGGCAACGCGATCGTCAACGTCGGCGGAGACGTGCTGGCATTGGGAACCGCTGACGGACGGCCCTGGCACGTGGCCATCGAATCGCCCGATGGCGGCGTGTTCGCTTCGCTGGAATTGTCCGGTCACGAAGCGCTGTTCTCGTCCGGCAATTACCACAAGTACCGCATGATCGACGGTCGCCGTCGCGCACACATCATCGACCCGCGCACCGGCCAACCGGTCAAGGGCACTGCCGCGACGTCGATCATTCTCCCCAACGCAACTCAGGCTGACGTGGGTTCGACCGCATTGATGATCGCGGGTCCGAACGACTTCGCGCGAATCGCGCGCAGCCTGCATGCTTCTTGCGCAATGCTGCTGACCGACGACGACCAGCTCTACATCACGCCGGCGATGCGGAAGCGGATCACCCTGCTGCGAAAGCCAGAAGCGATCACATCGATCGGCGATGCAGGCGACCACTGCGGCTGACCTTTGCGCGCCGCCGAAGTTCGCGGCACCATGGCGCTTTCCGCAAGCCGATCGCCGCCATGACCGCCGCGCCGCAAGACAATCTCGCCGGGCTCTATCCTTCGCATCTGGCCGAGCTGCAACGGCGAAGCGCCGAAGCATTGAAGCTGGCGCAGCGCGATCATCTGGTGATTGCCGCGGGCCGGCCGATCCTGCGATTCCTCGACGATTCCTACTATCCGTTTCGCGCCAATCCGCATTTCCTGCACTGGTTGCCGCTGACGGACGCGCCGGGAAGCTGGCTGGTGTTCACGCCGGGAGCCAAGCCGAAGCTGGTCTTCCTGCAACCGCGCGATTACTGGCACGTGGTGCCCGCCGCGCCCGCGGGTTACTGGGTGGAACATTTCGAGATCGTCACCATCCGCGAGCCGGACGAAGCACGCGCGCACCTGCCGAAGGATGCCGCGCGTTGCGCGATCATCGGTGACGACAGCGCGGCGCTGGACGGCTACGTGCCGGACAACCCGCAGGCGCTGATGGACTACCTGCACTGGCAGCGCTCGTTCAAGACCGGCTACGAGATCGCGATGATGCGAGTGGCAAGCCGCATCGGCGCGCGCGGGCATCGTGCGGCGGAAGCGGCGTTCCGCGGCGGCGCTTCCGAATTCGAAATCCACCTCGCCTACCTCACGGCCACGCACCTGGCCGAACACCAGTTGCCCTACGACAACATCATCGCGCTGGATCGTCACGGCGCGGTGCTGCACTACACGCACTTCGACCGCAATCCGCCCGCCCATGCGCATTCGTTCCTGATCGACGCCGGCGGGCAGTTCCACGGTTACAACTCCGACATCACGCGCACGTACGCCTCAGCCGATGCGGTGGAATTCCAGGCGCTGGTCGATGCGGTGGAGCGCGCACAGCAGGAGTTCTGCTCGAAGGTACGCGCTGGCCAGAGCTATCCCGATTTGCACATCCACGCGCACCATGCGCTGATGCAGGCGATGCGCGACCATGGTTTCATCACCTGCAGTGCGGAAGCGGCGGTCGCGAGCGGTATTTCCAGCACCTTCTTCCCGCACGGACTCGGGCATTTGATCGGCCTGCAGGTACACGACGTGGCGGGCTTCCAGCGCGACGAGCGCGGCGGCACCATCGCAAGACCGGAAGGCCATCCGTACCTGCGCCTGACCCGCACGCTTCAACCCGGCATGGTCACGACCATCGAACCCGGCCTGTATTTCATCGACATGCTGCTGGACCAATTGCGCGCCAGGCCGGCGGCCCGCGAAGTGGACTGGAACAAGGTCGATGCCTTCCGCAAGTACGGCGGTATCCGCATAGAGGACGATGTGGCCTGCACGCAGGGCGATCCGCTGAACCTGACGCGGGAAGCGTTCGCAGCGATCTGAAGCGTTGCATCGAGGGAGCGCATGAACGAGAGCGTCTTCATCCACCTGGAATTCTGGCTGCTCCTGCTCGCCTCGATGATCCTGCCGGTGGCGATCTATTTCGTGATGCTGCGCATCCGGCGCATCTCGCGCTATACCGTGCTGTTGTTCGGGCTGGCGCTGATCCTGCTCTCGGCGCTGGACGTGTTCCTGTTGCAGCACCTCGAGAACGCCGCGCGCGCCACTCGATCGCTGCTGGACGACAAGGTGTTCGCCTCGGAATTTTCGCTGGCGCTGTACCTGTTGCCGCTGCTGTCCGCCGGCGTGGGTGTCAACATCTTCTCGGACGTGCTGCTCAATCACCTGCGGCGCGTGCTGCACGACGCGGGCGCGCGGCCCAGCAACCGCTAGGCGCGCCAGACCTTCCCGTCGCTCACGCGCAGCGGGACGGCGGTGAGCGATTCGCCGCGGCACGGCCCCTGCACGCACAGGCCGTCCTGCGCCAGCGCGAACATCGCGCCGTGAACCGCGCAGGTCAATTGCCCGTTCTTGAACAGGAACAAGTTGGGTGCGTAATCCATGCGCCGCCCCGTGTGCGGGCAGACGTTCCACCATGCGCGCACCGTGTCGCCGTTGCGCGCGAGCACCAGGCCATCGCTGTCGGGTTCGGCCGGATCGAGGCCCAGCACGCCGCCGTCGGGGATGTCTTCGACGCGGCAGAGCGGCGCGGCGAGCGTGGTCATGTCCATGGGCACTTGCAAGCGGTTCGCGTTGTCGCAAGATAGCAAAGGTCCCCGGAACACGCGGTAATGCCATGCGCCTCGCCTTCGTCCTGCCCCGCCATCCGCTGTTGCGCGCGCTGCTGCTGGCCGCGGGCGGAGTGGTCCTGCTCGGCCTGCTTTTTTTCGGGCTCGTGGCCGGCCTCGCCGTGATCGCATTCGGTGCGCTCGTGCTGCTGGTGCGCCGCCTGCTGCCGCGCAAGGCGGCCGGCGCCAGTCGCGATGGCGTCATCGAAGGCGAATTCCGCGTGGTGGAGCCTCCGCCGCGCGCAAGAATCGGATAGCCGCGCATTCCGGCGCGTCCTACGATCGCACCATGAACGCCGCACTGAAATCCATTCCCGATGCCATAGAACGCGCGCGCGAGCTGCTCGACCGCAGCGACGAGGCGCCTAGCCTGGCCGAACTCGCCGCACAGGTCGGGCTTTCGCCGAGCCATCTCCAACGGATGTTCCGCCGCGCCTGCGGCGTGTCGCCCGCCGAATACGTGCGCGCGCGCCGTTTCGGCGAATTCAAGCGTGCGCTGCGCACAGGCGCGAGCGTCACCGACGCGATCTTCGATGCCGGATTCGGCTCCGGCAGTCGCGTGTACGAGAACACCGATCGCCTGCTCGGCATGCCGCCGGCGCGCTACCGCGAAGGCGGACAGGGCGTGGCGATCCGCTACACCACCGTGCCCTGCCCGCTCGGGCACGTGCTGGTGGCGGCGACCGAGCGCGGTTTATGTGCGATCAATGTCGGCGACAGCGATGCCGCACTGCTGGGCGAATTGAAAGACGAATTCCCGCGTGCGCGCATTTCGCGCGTGGACGACGGACGGGACGAATGGCTTTCGTCGATGGTGACGCGCATCGCGCGGCAGTTCGAAGGAAAGAACGATGATGTGCAGCCGTTGCCGCCGCTGGACATCGCGGCGACCGCGTTCCAGTGGCGCGTGTGGAACGCCCTGACCCGCATCCCCGCGGGCGAAACGCGCAGCTACGGCGAGATCGCTCGCGCGATCGGCGCGCCGAAAGCCGCACGCGCGGTCGGCCGCGCCTGCGGCTCCAACAAACTCGCCCTGATCGTGCCCTGCCATCGCGTGGTGCGCGAGGACGGCACGCCCGGCGGCTGGCGCTGGGGTGCGGCGCGCAAGCAGCGCTTGCTGGAACGCGAACGCGGCCGGCGGAGCGCGTCGACTTGAATTCCGTTCAAGGCTGCGCACGGAAAATGTCATAACTACCGGCACAGGCGCGCACGGTGGTTGCAGCTAGAATGAAGCCACGCCTCGGCACATGCGAGGCGTTTGTTTTTCCGCCGATCCATCGGCGCGAAGATCAAAAGCGGATATCCGCGTCCGCACTTCAAGAAGAATTCCGCCATGAACGACACCGCCCTCTCGATTTCCAATTCCACCCAGGAGCGCCGCTGGCTGGTTCCGCTGGCGCTGGCGACCGTGTACGTCGTCTGGGGCTCGACCTATCTAGGCATCCGCATCGCGCTGACCGGCTTTCCGCCTTTCATGCTCGCCGCACTGCGTTTCGCCGCCGCCGGCGTGGCCATGTACGCCTGGTTGCGCCTGCGCGGCGCGCCGGCGCCCACGCGCCTGCAATGGCGCAATGCCGCGATCACCGGCGTGCTGCTGCTGTGTTTCGGCAACGGCATGGTGTGCTATGCGGAACAATACGTCGGTTCGGGGATCGCCGCGGTGGCGGTGGCCTGCGAACCGCTGCTGGTCGCGGTGATCGTCGCGTTCTATCGGGAACGCCTGCGCCGCGCGGAAATCGCGGGCCTGGTCGTCGGCTTCATCGGCGTGGTGCTGCTCAACAGCGGCGGCGAATTGCGCGGTTCGCCCTGGGCGGCGGCGGCGCTGCTGCTTGCCGCGCTCTGCTGGGCGTTCGGTTCGATCTGGAGCCGGCGGCAGGACATGCCGAGGGGTCCGATGAACGTGGCCGCGCAGATGATGTGCGCTTCGGTTGGGTTGGCCCTGATGACACTGGTGACGGGCGAGCGTCTGCCGGCGCACGTGCCGTTGCAGTCCGTGCTGGCGATTGCGTATCTCGCCATCTTCGGCTCGATCATCGCCTTCACCGCGTACCTCTTCCTGCTGAAGACGGTGCGGCCGGCCTTGTCCGCGAGCTACGCCTATGTCAATCCTCCGGTGGCGGTATTGTTCGGCGCGTTGCTGGCCGGCGAACACGTGGGCATGCTGGAACTGGCGGGCATGGCGGTGATCCTGATCGGCGTCGGGACGATCGCTCTGGCGCGCGCCTGGGCGCCGCGCCGCGCGCGGTAAAATCCCCACATGACCAAGTGGATCATCCTCGCGCTGCTGGTCGCCTGCGTGCTGTACGTGCACCTGCGCGGGCGCGTGCGGCACCGGTTCGCGCGCCAGGTCACGGATCATTCGACCTTCATGGCGCCGATCAACGTACTGATGTACGCGTTCTCGCGCGTGGCGCGCACGCCTTATCTCGCGCTGACCGATTTTCCGGAACTCGAGAACCTGCGCAGCCATTGGCAGGAAATCCGCGACGAGGCGGTCGCGTTGTCGCGCGAAAGCCATATCAAGGCCTCCGGCAACTTCGATGACGCCGGCTTCCATTCTTTTTTTCGCACCGGCTGGAAGCGCTTTTATCTGAAGTGGTACGACGACGCGCCGCACCCGTCGGCGCTGCAACTGTGCCCGCGCACCGTGCAA
>DASXWZ010000052.1:0-3146 GCA_036503375.1 Rhodanobacteraceae bacterium
AACAGATCTCGCCGTTCTTGATCGCATCCACGATGTGCGGACGGCCTTCCAGTACCTTGTTGATGCGTTCGCAGACCAGACCGTGTTCGCGCAGGAACGTCGCCGTGCCGCCGGTGGCGATCAGCGAAAAACCGCGCCGCAACAGTTCGCATGCGACCGGCAGCAAGCGCTGTTTGTCGGCGTCGCGCACCGAAAGGAATGCCTTGCCCCGCGTGGGCGCGGCGATGTGCGCGGCCTCGTGCCCGCGCGCGAAGGCCTCGCCGAAATTGCGCCCCACGCCCATCACTTCGCCGGTGGAGCGCATCTCCGGCCCCAGGATCGGGTCGACGTTCTGGAATTTCAGGAACGGGAAGATCGCTTCCTTCACCGAGAAATACTTCGGGATCAATTCCTGCGTGGCGTCCTGCTCGGCCAGGGTTTTTCCGGCCATGCAACGCGCGGCGATCTTCGCCAGCGGCCGGCCGGTCGCCTTCGACACGAATGGCACGGTGCGCGAGGCGCGTGGATTCACCTCGAGAATAAACACTTCATCCTTGCCGGCGTCGTCGCTCTGGATCGCGAATTGCGTGTTCATCAAGCCGACCACGCGCAGTTCGCGCGCCAGCCATGTCACCTGCCGGCGCAACTCGTCCTGCGTCTCCTGCGAGAGCGAATACGGTGGCAACGAGCACGAGGAATCGCCCGAATGCACGCCGGCTTCCTCGATGTGCTCCATGATGCCGCCGATCAGCACGTTGCCTTCGCGGTCGGCGATGATGTCCACGTCCACTTCGACCGCGTGGTCGAGGAACCGGTCCAGCAGCACCGGCGATGATTCGGACACCCGCACCGCATCGCGGATGTAGCGCGCCAGATCCGCGTCCGCGTGCACCACTTCCATGGCGCGACCGCCCAGCACGTAGCTCGGGCGTACCACCAGTGGATAGCCGATCTCGCGCGCCAGCGCGAGCGCCTCGTCAGCATTGCGCGCAATGCGGTTCGGCGGCTGCTTCAGGCGCAGGCGCTCGATGAGTTTCTGGAAGCGCTCGCGGTCCTCGGCAAGGTCGATCGAATCGGGTGAGGTGCCGATGATCGGCACGCCGGCGGCTTCCAGCGCGCGTGCCAGTTTCAAGGGCGTCTGTCCGCCGTACTGCACGATCACACCCTGCGGTTTTTCGACTTCGACTATCTCGAGCACGTCCTCCAGCGTCAGTGGCTCGAAGTACAGGCGATCGGACGTGTCGTAGTCGGTGGACACCGTCTCCGGATTGCAGTTGATCATGATGGTCTCGAAACCATCCTCGCGCAGCGCCAGCGCCGCGTGCACGCAGCAGTAATCGAACTCGATGCCCTGGCCGATACGGTTGGGCCCACCACCCAGCACGATGATCTTTTTTCTGTCCGAAGGATCTGCTTCGCACTCGTCCTCGTAGGTCGAGTACATGTACGCGGTGGTCGTGGCGAACTCCGCAGCGCAGGAATCGACGCGCTTGTAGACCGGCCGCACGCCCAACGTGTGGCGCAAGTGGCGCACCGCCTGTTCGTCGGAGGAGAGCAGTTGCGCCAGCCGCGCATCGGAGAAACCCATGCGCTTCAGCTCGCGCATGCGCGCCGAGCCGAGCCGGGCAATACCGCCGATGCGCACATCGTTCTCGGCGGCAATGATGTCCTCGATTGCGGCCAGGAACCACGGATCGATCTTCGTCAGTTCGTAAATGTCTTCCAGCGACAATCCTGCTCTGAACGCGTCGCCGACGTGGAACAGCCGCTCCGGTCCGGGTTGGCGCAGCTCGCGTTTGAGCGCTTCCATGCCCTCGTCGTTGGACCAGTCGATACCGCCGCGGTTGAATCCCGTACGTCCGGTTTCCAGCCCGCGCAAGGCTTTCTGCAACGATTCGCTGAAGGTGCGGCCGATCGCCATCACCTCGCCCACAGACTTCATCTGGGTAGTCAGGCGCGCATCGGCGGCCGGAAACTTCTCGAAGGCGAAGCGCGGAATCTTGGTAACGATGTAATCGATGCTGGGCTCGAACGAGGCGGGTGTCCTGCCGCCGGTGATTTCGTACTTCAGCTCATCCAGCGTGTAACCGACCGCGAGTTTGGCCGCCACCTTCGCTATCGGAAACCCCGTGGCCTTCGATGCCAGCGCGGACGAACGCGAGACGCGCGGATTCATCTCGATGATCACCACGCGCCCGTTTTCCGGATTCACGCCGAACTGCACGTTCGATCCGCCGGTATCCACGCCGATCTTGCGCAGCACGGCGATGCTGGCGTCGCGCAGCCGCTGGTATTCCTTGTCGGTGAGCGTTTGCGCCGGCGCCACCGTGATCGAATCGCCGGTATGCACGCCCATCGGATCGAGGTTCTCGATCGAGCAGACGATGATGCAGTTGTCCGCGGTGTCGCGGACCACTTCCATCTCGAATTCCTTCCAGCCCAGCACCGATTCCTCGATCAGCACCTCGTGCACGGGCGAAAGTTCCAGCCCGCGCGCGGCGATCTCCTCGAACTCCTCGACGTTGTAGGCGATGCCGCCGCCGCTGCCCCCCAGCGTGAAACTCGGCCGGATGATGGTGGGAAAACCGACCTGCGTTTGACCTGCGCGGGCTTCATCTAGCGAGCGCGCGACCACGGACTTGGGCGATTCCAGGCCGATCTCGTCCATCGCCCGGCGGAACAACTCCCGGTCTTCCGCCATGCGGATGGCATCGCGCGAGGCGCCGATCAGTTCCACGCCGTGTTTTTCCAGCACGCCGTGATCGGCCAGATCCAGTGCGCAGTTCAACGCAGTCTGCCCGCCCATCGTCGGGAGCAGCGCGTCGGGCTTTTCCTTCTCGATGATCTTCTCGACCGTGCGCCAGTTGCTCGGCTCGATGTAGACGCGATCGGCCATTTCCGGATCGGTCATGATCGTGGCCGGATTCGAGTTCACCAGCACCACGCGGAACCCTTCCTCGCGCAGTGCCTTGCACGCCTGCGCGCCGGAATAATCGAACTCGCAGGCCTGACCGATCACGATCGGCCCCGCGCCGATGATCAGGATCGATGAGATGTCGGTACGTTTCGGCATCAGCCTTCCGGGAATTGCATGTTGACGAACACGGCCTTGAGGCCGTTGCGGCGAGCCCATTGGGCAACGCAGACGCGCTGCTCCGGCGTGGTGC
>DASXWZ010000053.1:0-6760 GCA_036503375.1 Rhodanobacteraceae bacterium
ATAGACCGGGATCTGCGGACCACGCCAATCCATCGCACCGATCGCGGAGGCGAACGTCTGGCGCGCGGGCTGCACGTGCCGCGAATGGAACGCTGCCGCCACGGGCAGTGGGGTCACGGCCAACCCGACTTTGGTCAATGCCTGAGTGGCGCTTTCCACACCAAGGCGCGAACCGGAGATGACCACCTGGGAAGGCGCATTGTGGTTGGCGATGATGACGTCATCGATGCCTGCGATCGCGCGCACGACTTCTTCGCGTTGCGCGCGCACCGCCGCCATGGTTCCAAGCTCGCTGCCTGCGGCGCGTGCGGCGTCGATGATCGATTGGCCGCGCAACGCGGACAAGCGCATCAAGGTCTGGAAATCGATCGCGCCCGCGGCGTGCAGCGCGACGAATTCGCCATAGCTGTGGCCGGCGACCATGTCCGCCTGCAGCCCCAGATCGCGCATCAGCCGCAGCAGCGCGACTTCTACCGCGCCGAGCGCCGGCTGGGCGATGTCGGTGCTGGTCAATGCCTGGGTGGCATGCGCCCGCTCGGCATCGTCATACGCGCCGCGGGGGAAAACGAAATGACTGAGTCGCGTGCCTTCGCCGTAACGCTGGTCGAACGCATGTGCCAGCGTGTCGTCGGCTTCCGCCAGCGCTTCCGCGCACGTCGCAAAATGCAGCGCTTCCTCGCGCAACATGCCGGTGAATTGCGAACCCTGTCCAGGGAACAGGAACGCTATCTTGCCGCGCTCTGGATCGGCCATGCCATGCGAGACGTTCTGCGGCAGTGCCTTGCGCGTCCCATCGAGATACGCGACCGCGGCGTCGATCTGCTCACCCAGCGAGACGATATCTTTCGCGGAGATCGCCAGCATCTCGCCTTCAGGATGCCAGTGCTGCGCCAGGCTGGCGGCAACGTGGCGCAGTTCCACTCCTTCCAGATCGGCGAGCTGTCCGCGGGTTTCGGCCAGTTTCTCCCTCAGCGCGGTACGATCCGGCGCGCTCCAGAGCAACGGCTCGAGCGGCCAGTCGCGCAATGCGGCCGGACGCAGCCATTCGCGATATTCGTCCGCGTATTCCTGCAGCACGACATGGAAATTGGTGCCTCCGAAACCGAATGCACTGACCGCGGCGCGGCGCGGTTCATCGATGGAAGCGAGCCAGGGTTGCCCTTCGTCGATCAGGCGCAGCGGACTGTCTTCCGCGCGCAACACCGGATTGGGCAATGCATTGGTCAATTGCGGCGGCAACGTGCGGTGATGCAAGGCGAGGGTCGCCTTGATCAAACCCGCCACGCCGGCCGCGGCCTTGGTGTGGCCGATCATCGTCTTGACCGAACCGATCACGGACTGGTGGCGTGCGCCGCCCTCGGCCTTGATCAATTGCGTGGTGCTTTCGAGTTCGGCGGTATCCCCGGCGACCGTGCCGGTGCCGTGCGCTTCGAACAACCCGACGTCGCGCGGACCGAAGCCCGCCTGCGAATACGCGCGGCGCATGGCGCGCAGTTGCCCTGCCGGCAGCGGAGCCGTCAGGCCCTTGGCGGCGCCGTCGCTGCTGCCGCCCACGCCTTTTATTACCGCGTAGATGCGATCGCCATCGCGTTCGGCATCGGCCAGCCGCTTCAGCGCGACCATCGCAATGCCTTCGGAAATCACGATGCCATCGCCATCGGTTGCGAAAGTCGCACAACGTCCACGCGGCGATAGCGCCTGTGTCTTGCTGAAGCACAGATAGCCGAATGGACCCTGCACGGTATCGACACCGCCGGCGAGCACCAGGTCGCTGCGGCCGGCCATCAACTCTGTGACGCCTTGATATATCGCAGCAAGCGACGATGCGCAGGCCGCATCGGTGACGAAATTGGTGCCACCGAAATTCAGCCGGCTGGCGATGCGGCCGGCGACCACGTTCAGCAGAATCCCGGCAAAACTGTCCTCGGTCCATTCCGGCAACCGCGCGGCCACGCCGTCCGGCAGCGCGCCGGTGAAGCGCGGCAGTTCCGAGCGCAAACCATATTGCATGCCGACGTCGCCTGCGCCGCCACTGGCGCCGACGATCACCGAGGCGCGTTCGCGATCGAACGGGCGTTCGGCATAACCGGCATCGGCCAGTGCGCGCTGCGCGACCTCAAGCGCCATCAATTGCATCGGATCGACCGATTCGATCGACTTCGGCGGCATGCCGTAGCGGGTCGGGTCGAACAGCATGTCGTCGAGAAAACCACCCCACTTCGAATAGATCTTGTCCTTGGCCTGGCGGTTGCTGTCGAAATACAGCCGCCAGTCCCAGCGGTGCGACGGGATTTCGGTGATCGCGTCGACCTTGTTGAGGATGTTTTCCCAGTACTCGCGCGCCGAAGACGCTTTCGGCAGCACGCACGCCAGCCCGACTATCGCGATGTCGGCCGGCGCGTCGGACTTCTTCTCTTCGGCAACGACGGAAAGTTCGGCGGCCCGCGCGCGGGCTTGCGACAGCACCGCGGCGGCGCCCGCAGTCACCTCGTCATGCAGCGTTCCCACGTCTGTCAGCGCATGCCGCAGCGTGGCGACCTGCCCCAGCATGTACATGCCTTCGAGGCGCTGCTGTGCGGCGTCGAGTTCGCGCAGCTCGCCGTTCAAGCCGTCCCGCATGCGGCCTTTGGACGCGATGCGCAGGCGACCGAGGATCAATTGATCCAGCACCTGCCGCGCTTCGTCGCCCGGCACCTTGCGTTCGCGCATCTCGGCGCGCTTGCGGAAATATTCCTCCGCGAACGGCGTATAGGCGCAGCGGCTGGCGTGGCCCGGACCGGACTCGAGCGCGATCGTCTTTTCGCACTCCAGCACTTCCTGCTGGAATTGCGGAACGATCGACCCGTCGGCGACGATTTCCTTCGTGAAGAGATAGGCGCTGCCCATCAGGATGCCGATGCGCACGCCACGGGCGGCCAGCGGCGCGGTCAGTACCTGCACCATCGCCGAAGAAACCGGATCGTGGATGCCGCCGGCAAACAGCAACTGGATTTCCGAAGCTTGGTACTTGCCGCCGGCGAGTTCCGACAGCAGTGCATCGACCATCGCGCTCCACAGCACGAAGCTGCTCAGCGGGCCGATGTGACCACCGCACTCGCGCCCTTCGAAAATGAAACGGCGCGCACCCTCCTGCAGGAACATCGGAATCAGCTTGGCGCCGGGCACGTGCAGAAAACTGGGAATGCCCGCCTGATCGAGACGTACCGCCTGATCGGGCCTGCCGCCGGCGATGATCGCGTAGTCGGGTTTGTACTTCAGCGCCATCGCGACCTGCTCGTCGAGAAGCGATTGCGGCGCGAAACCCAGCAAGCCGATGCCCCAGCGATGTTCTTCCATCAGCTTGGCGGTACGTGCCAGCAGCGAGTCGAGCGGCGCTTCCTTCAGCAATGCGAGCGCAACCATCGGCAGCGCGCCGCCCTTGGCGACGGACAGCGCGAACTCCGCGGTGTCCGAGACGCGCGTCATCGGACCTTGCACCAGCGGAAAGCGGATGCCCAGCGCCTGTGCCAGCGGAGCGTTTTCGCCCACCGCTTGCGTATCGATGGCGGCATCCAGGTGATCGGCAACCGCCGCATCGATGGCTGCGATCACCGCATGAAGATTTCCGTATTTCGCACGCCACGCGGCGGCAAAGGCGACATCCTGCCCGATCGGAAGCAGCGAACGCGCCGGGCGAGTCCAGTCGATCTTGTCGGCGAGCAAAGGACGCAGGCCCTGCGCGTCTTCGGATTCGCCTCTGGCAATGAACTCGCGCGCAACCGGATTGCCCGGCCGGACCAGTATCCTGAAATATTCGCCGCGCTCGCCGTCGCCCACGGCGACGGTCTCGCTGCCGGAGAGATTCTTGAGCAGCGCGTTCAAGGTCTCGACAAGCCCGAGGTCATCGAACAGCAGCAGTTGCGAATCCAGCACACCGCCGGCAATACCGGCCGCCGCACACGCCGCTGCCGAATGCGGCGTAACACCACCGCGCACATAAAGAGGCAGGCGCGTGCGCTTCAACCATTTCTGGATCAGGATGAAGCTGGCCTCTTCGCCGACGAAGCCGCCTGCCTCGTTGCCCTTGACCCACAAGCCGTCCACCAGTTCGTCCAGTGGTTCGCCGGGCCAGTCCGGGGTAGTGACTTCGGCGAGTACCTGCACGCCTTCCGCGCGCAGCGCCGAAATCAGTTCGCCAAAGGATGGAACCAGGGCGCAGTCGAGAACGACCCAACGCAACCCGTTGCGCGCGTGTGCGCGCAACGCGCGCTCTACCGCATCGTCGATTGCATCGAGCTTGATGCCGTAAGCGCTTCTGGACTTGCGGGAAACCTCATCCAGCTCGCGAGCGAGTTGCGCGCCGTCGGTTTCCAGCTCACCGTTGATGATGCCCACGCCGCCTGCGCGGCAGGCACCGATCGCGAGGGCGCAGTTGCGATAACCGGCCGGGGGCAGAACGAATGTGACGAATCGGATCATGGTATGCCGTTACCGTGTCTGTTCCGCAACGAGGGAAACGAAAGCGACAGCGAGAAGGGGCTCGCCGCGCCTCGTTCCTTCTGCGGATCAAATGTTCCAACCGAACCCGTGCGCCGAGCGCACCTCGCCACGTCCGGCCTAGCGCGACACGGGATCACAGACGGACGCGATCCGTCCGATTCAAACCGGGAGCAATAAGCGCGCCACCCCGCTTCTCCCCGTTAGCGCGCGATTGATCATACAACACGGGCATGATCCTGCAAACATGTTGATAACGTTTTCAGCGCAAGATCAGCGACGCTATGGTTGGAAAATGAGCGTACGGACGCGCATGGTCGCACCGAAGGCGAAGCGGATTTTCCAGGCTGCAAGATACGCAACGGCATCGACGTCCCGTGCGCGATTGTCCAATGTGAGGATGTCAGTAGCGTGACGTCGTGCTACTTTCTTCCGCCTGCGATATGCTGTGTGCGTCCCGGCGCGAGCCGGTGTACGCGAAACAGGGGAAAATGAATTGGGACCTGCGGGGCTTCTCCGGCGCGGGCGGAGAATGGCCCGGGAGTTGCTGTCGAAGTCATGGTGAATTCAATCGCGCATGATCCCGTGCGGCCGCTCCTCCGGATGCAGCCGCGCATGCGTATCCGGGAGGATTTTCTGCAATGAACACTGGAGCAGTCGCCGATGCCGTGGCCGAAAGGACTCGAACGCTGATGAGCGCGGAACACGCCCTGCCGACGCTGACGCATCTGCAACGGCTGGAGGCCGAAAGCATCCACATCATGCGCGAGGTCGCTTCCGAGTGCGAGCGACCCGTGATGTTGTTCTCGATGGGCAAGGACAGCGCGGTGATGCTGCGGCTGGCGATCAAGGCGTTCTACCCGTCCAAGCCTCCATTCCCGTTGCTGCACGTCGACACAACCTGGAAGTTCCGCGCGATGTACGAGATGCGCGACCAGGTCGCGCGCGAAACCGGAATGGAAATGCTGATCCACCAGAATCCGGATGCGATCGCAAAAGGCATCAATCCGTTCACCCACGGCTCGCAGATCCACACCGATACGTGGAAAACGGTAGGCCTGAAACAGGCGCTGGACAAATACCGTTTCGATGCCGCCTTCGGTGGCGCGCGCCGCGATGAAGAAAAATCGCGCGCGAAGGAACGCATCTTCTCCTTCCGCAGCGCGCAACACCAGTGGGATCCGAAAAATCAGCGGCCGGAGTTGTGGAATCTCTACAACCCGCGCAAGCACAAGGGAGAATCGATTCGGGTTTTCCCGCTTTCCAACTGGACCGAACTCGACATCTGGCAATACATCTACATCGAGAATATCCCGATCGTGCCGCTGTATTTCGCGGCCGAGCGCCCCGTGGTCGAACGCGACGGCGTGCTGATCATGGTGGATGACGACCGCATGCCGCTGAATCCTGGCGAAGTGCCGCAGATGCGCAAGGTGCGCTTCCGCACGCTCGGCTGTTATCCGCTGACGGGGGCGGTGGAATCGGATGCCGACACGCTGCCGCGCGTGATCCAGGAAACCCTGCTCGCGCGCACTTCCGAGCGCAACGGCCGCGTGATCGACCATGACGCAGCAGCGTCGATGGAGAAAAAGAAGCGCGAGGGTTACTTCTGATATCCCGCGCGAGCGGAACCGCGTCCGCGCATCGTCGCGCGGATACAACTCAACCTTTCGAATCTAGAATTCCATGGCCGCCGTTTCCGAACTGATCGCCGTCGACATCGAAGGCTACCTCAAGCAGCACGAAGCCAAGAGCCTGCTGCGCTTCATCACCTGCGGCAGCGTCGATGACGGCAAGAGCACGCTGATCGGCCGCCTGCTGCACGAATCCAAGGTGCTGTTCGACGACCAGATCGCGGTGCTCGAAGGCGAGTCGCGAAAGTTCGGCACGCAGGGCGACGAACTCGATTTCGCGTTGCTGGTGGACGGACTGGCCGCCGAGCGCGAACAGGGCATCACGATCGACGTCGCCTACCGGTTTTTCACCACCGACAAACGCAAGTTCATCGTCGCCGACACGCCGGGGCATGAGCAATATACCCGCAACATGGTGACCGGCGCCTCGACCGCCGATGTCGCCGTCCTGCTGGTCGATGCGCGCAAGGGCCTGGTGCAGCAGACGCGCCGGCACGCCGCGATCGTGTCGCTCATGGGCATTCGCCATGTCGTGCTGGCGGTGAACAAGATCGACCTGGCCGATTTTTCCGAGACGTGCTTTGGCGAGATCGAGCGGGCTTTCGCTGCCTTTGCCGCACCGCTCGGCTTCGAGTCGCTGGTCGCCATCC
>DASXWZ010000054.1:0-3416 GCA_036503375.1 Rhodanobacteraceae bacterium
GGCTGCGCGGTCGTCTTGCCCAAAAAACAATTGTGCTGCGGCCGGCCGCTGTACGACTTCGGCATGCTCGACCGTGCGGTGAAACTCTGGCGCGAAACGCTCGACGCTTTGCGCGATGACATTCGCGCCGGCACGCCACTGGTCGGCCTCGAACCCGCCTGCGTCGCCGCCTTCCGGGACGAACTGCACAACCTGTTTCCGCACGATGAAGACGCCAAGCGCCTGCGCGAGCAGACTTTCACGCTGGCCGAGTACCTGCAATCGGTCGGCTACATGCCGAACCGGTTGCAAGGCAAAGCCATCGTACAGGTGCACTGCAACCAGGTCGCCGTGATGGGCCACAAGGCCGACCGCGAAATCCTGGAACAGACCGGTCTGCAGGTCGAGGTGCTGGATTCGGGCTGCTGCGGCATGGCCGGCTCGTTCGGCTTCGAGCAGCACAAATACGAAATGTCGCAGACGATCGGCGAACGCGTACTGCTGCCGCGCGTGCGCAAAGCCGATGCCGGGACGCTGGTGATCGCCGACGGCTTCAGTTGCCGCGAACAGATCCGGCAGGGCACACAGCGCGAAACGCTGCATCTGGCGCAGGTGCTGCAACGCGCGTTGCATCAAGGCGCGCGGCCCCCGGCGGACGCACGGCTGCCCAAACCGGCACGGCGCGGGAACATCGGAGCACACGAATGAATACGCCATTCAAGAGCAGGCAGTTCAACGACAAGGTAGTTGTGATTACCGGCGCCAGTGCCGGCGTGGGGCGCGCCACCGCGCTGGCCTTTGCCAGGCACGGCGCAAAGCTGGGATTGATCGCGCGCGGCGAAGAAGGGCTGGAATCCACGCGCCGCGAAATCGAGCTGGCCGGCGGCGAAGCGATCGCGTGCAGCGCGGATGTCGCCGATGCCTCGGCGCTCGACGAAGCCGCCGACCGCATCGTGCGCGAACTGGGCCCGATCGACATCTGGGTGAACAACGCGATGGCGACCGTGTTCGCGCCGGTCGATGAAATCACGCCGGACGAATTCCGGCGCGTCACCGAGGTCACGTATCTGGGCGGCGTGTACGGCGCGATGGCGGCGCTGAAACGGATGCGTGGCCGCAATCGCGGCACGATCGTGCAGGTGTCGTCCGCGCTCAGCGTTCGCAGCATCCCGCTGCAGTCGGCCTATTGCGGCGCAAAGCACGCGCTTGCGGGGTTCGTCGACGCGCTGCGTTGCGAGCTGATCCACGCGCGCAGCCGCATCCACGTCACCGCGGTGCAGCTTCCGGCGATGAACACGCCGCAATTCGAGTGGGCGCGCAACAAGTTGCCGCGCCGACCCCAGCCGGTGCCGCCGATCTATCAACCCGAGATCGCGGCCGAAGCGATCCTGTTCGCGGCGAGCCACAGACGCCGCAACATTCCGGTCGGTGCGCCGACCTGGCTCGCATTGTGGGGACAGCGCTGGGCACCGGGTTTGATGGACTGGTACCTGGGCCGCACCGGTTTCGGCGGGCAGATGACCGGCCAGCCGGAAACCGGTGAGCATCCGGACAACCTGTTCAAGCCGGTGACAGGCGAACACGCCGTGCGTGGCAAGTTCGGCGCGCGCGCCTGTTCGCATTCGCCCGCACTATGGGTGGAGAAAAACCGCGCACCGCTGCTGGCCGGTGCGTTTGCGCTGGGAATGATCGGCGCGCTGTCGTGTCATTGCGGATCGTACCGGCGCCGGCGCTAAAAAGGAGGCGAATCGATGACCATCGGCAAAACCCGCTGGGCCATTGCGGAGGGCTACATTCCGCCCGACAGCACCGACGGCGGGGATCGCCGTTTCCTCAGCCACGAGACCGCGTGCATGTTGAACACGGACGATCGCGACGCGCACGTGCGGATCACTTTATATTTTTCCGATCGCGATCCGGTCGGTCCGTATGAAGTGACGGTGCCCGCGCGACGCACCCTGCACCTGCGGTTCAACGATCTGGCCGATCCCGCGCCCGTGCCGCGCGATGCCGACTATTCCAGTCTGTTCGAATCGGACGTGCCGATCGTGGTGCAGCACACCCGGCTGGACTCGCGCAAGGCCGCGCTGGCACTGCTCAGTACAGTAGCCTATTCGGACGCCGGGTAACCCTCCCGGCATTTTCAACATCCAGTGAACAACCCGGCGCTTACACTCGGGCGCTGACCTCGAGGATGGGCGGGACTTGGCTCGCAAAGGCGGACTCCAGGCATGGATCGGCAGGTGGCGGCGCGCGCGCGCGGCGCCTGCGCGCGCGCCCGAAACCCCCCGGCGCGAGGCCGCCGTTCCTGCCGTCGATCTCGAAACCTGCGCGCGTGCGCTCGCGCGCCGACACCGCGATTTCGCGCTGCGGGAGCCGCGGCCGCTGTCGTCCGGCAACCAGCATCCCCGCAAGACCCTGCAGCAACACGAGCACAGCCTGCGCCGGGCCTACGCCGTGGCTCGCGTGGCGGTCGCCGAGCAGCGCCGCATCGAACCGGCGGCCGAATGGCTGCTGGACAATTTCTATCTCGTGCGCACGCAACTGCGCGAGCTGGCGCCCGCGCTGTCTGCGCGCACCTTCCGCAAGCTGCCGCGCATCGCCGAAGGCGGCGATGTCGCGCCGCGTGCGCTGAGCCTCGCGCGCGAATACGTCGCGCACGTGGATGGCCGCATCGAGCCGGAACAGGTGGGCCGGTTTCTCGCCGCGTACCAGGGAGAAACGGCGCTCGACATCGCGGAGTTGTGGACGGTGCCGGTACTGTTGCGGCTGGCGTTGGTCGAGCGACTGGCGCAAGGCGCGCGCGTGATCGCGCAACGGCTGGACGAATATGCCAGCGCCGAATACTGGGCGCGTTATCTGATCGACATGGCCGGCAAGGACGCGTCCGGCATGTTGATGTACGTGGCCGACATGGCGCGGCTCACCACGGCGATCACGCCGGCGTGGGTGGCAGAGTTCTATCGCCTGCTGGAGGGCAAGCATCCCTCGCTCGCACTTGCATTGACCTGGGCCGAGCAGCAACTGGACCAGCGCGGCCTGAACGTGGCGCACGTGATCGACGCGGAGAGCCGCGCGCAGGCGGCCGACCAGGTTTCCATTGCGAACTGCATCAACGCGCTGCGGCTGGCCTCGCGCCACAACTGGTCGGATACCATCGAGGAAGTCTGCGCGGTGGATCGCATCCTCGGCGGAGACCCCGCGCAAACCTATGCGCAAATGGATTTCACCACGCGCGGCATCTACCGGCATGCGGTGGAGATCCTCAGCCAGCGCGCACGCATCGCGGAAACCGAACTGGCGCAGCGCGCGGTCGCGGCCGCGCGCGATGCGCTCAGCCCGACCGGAGATCCGCGGGTCAATCACGTGGGCTATCACCTGATCGGCGGCGGGCGCGCGGCTTTCGAACGCGCGCTCGACGCCACGCCGCCGCCGCG
>DASXWZ010000055.1:0-15549 GCA_036503375.1 Rhodanobacteraceae bacterium
TATCGCGACTATCTGCAGGGCGACTTCAGCAACGAGTTGCGCGGCAATCTCGCCGCGGCGCTCAACTGGATCATGTTGCCGGAACGGCTGGCTTTCGCGGTGACCGACAACAGCAGCGTGGAGCCGGTGAACTCGCTGGCCAACAATGCGCCGACCAACGTCCAGCAGACCAACGTATTCTCGGCAGGACCCACCCTGTTGCTGCATTTCAGCAACGCATTGCGGGCCCAGGCGGATCTGCGCTACATCAGCACCACCGCATCCAAGACCAAATATTTCGATTCCGATCGGGGTTCGGGCGCGTTGCGGCTGGTGCGCGAACTCAATGCGACCGATCAGGTTTCCGCAAACGTGGAAGCCGAGCACGTGCACTTCACCGATCCGGGCACGGGCCCGGGTCAGTTCACCCCCGATTACGACAGCTACAGCGTATACGGCCGCTACCAGAGCAAGCTCGCCAGCATCCAGATCGATGCGGCGCTGGGGTGGTCCGAATATTCCTTCGATCAGGGTACCCCCGACCAATCGGGCGTCATGGCGCGTGCGCTGTTGAACTGGGCCGTCACCCCGGAGAGCACTCTGGGCATCGGCGCAACGCGCCAGTTCACGGACGCGTCGGAGCAACTCATCGTCGATCCGTCGCAGATCGGCACCAGCATCGATACCACCAGCATCGCCGTCGGCAATGCGGTGATCACGCCGCAGATCTATCTCGAAAAGCGCCTCGATGCGAGCTACGCGTACGGCGGTGCGCGGCTGGATTTTTCGATCACGCCGTACTACCGCCAGCAAAACTATGTCAATGATCCACTTTACAGCCAGGAAGGTCCCGGGCTGGGATTCGGCCTGGAGTATCGCCTCAGGCCGCTGCTGGCCATCGGTTTTGCCGCTGCCGGGGAACGCACCCATTACACCTCGCTGGATCGTCATGACGAGTTCTACAGCTACGGCCCGAGTCTCACCGATCAACTGACGCCGCACTGGAGCTGGCGCCTGAATCTCACGCGGAACCAGCACGACAGCAGCCAACCCGGATTGAGCTACTCCGAAAACCTGGTGTTCTTCGTCATCAGCTACAAGCGCTGATGGAAAAGACCGGCCGCGACGCAGCGGTGCAAGGGCTGCGGATCCTGGTGTTGACCGACACGCCGATTCTGGGCGCGGGCGGCAGCGAACGGTTCCTGCGCAACCTGCTGGGCCGGCTTCCGGCGGAATGTCGCGTCGACGTGCTGCAGCTCACCTCCGAGCCGGATTCTGCCAGCATCGTCGGCAACCTGGATCTGTCGCACGTGCGCCTCTCGTATCACCCCATCCGCGCGATCTACGGACCGGCTGGCCTGAAGGCCCTCGCACGCATTCGCAAGCTCGTGCGCGACGGCGATTACGATATCGTGCAATCGCATCACGAGAAGTCGGACTTGGTCAACGCGCTGTTGCCACGCCGTCCCGATCGGACACGGAGGCTTTCGAATCGTCGCGACATGGGGTTCCAGAAATCGCCGAGGATGCGCTGGCTGATGCGCCGATTGAATCACCGCTTCGACCGGATCGTCGCGCCCAGTACGGCCATCCTCGAATCGCTCGCTGCGACGGAGCGCGTCGACCGAAACAAACTGATCTGCATCCCGAATGGGGTCGACACGCAACGATTCGCGCCGCTGCCGCAGTCCGCACGGACCGCAAGGCGTGCGGAACTGGGCTTTGCAGAGGGCGACTTGTTGGCCGGTTGCGTTGCGAATCTTTATCCTGTGAAACGCCACTCCGATCTGGTGGAAGCGTTCGCCCAGGTACACGCGTCGTTGCCCACGACGCGCCTGCTGCTGATCGGCGACGGCCCGCTGCGGAGCACGCTCGAAAAGCAGATCGCCCATCATGGACTGGGCGATGCGGTGCGACTGCTGGGCGATCGCGACGACATCGCAAGTCTTCTGCCGATCCTGGACGTCTTCATACTCGCGTCCAGCAGTGAAGGACTCTCCAATGCAATCCTGGAAGCACAGGCTTGTGCATTGCCGGTGATCGCCACCCGCGTGGGCGGGAATCCGGAACTGGTCGATGAGAACTGCGGCAGGCTGGTCGCCCCCGCACAACCTGCTGCCTTGGCGGCGGCAATGCTGGAGTTGCTGCGCGATCCGACGCTGCGTTCCGGACTGGGCGCCGCGGCCCGCGCTCGGGTGGAACCGAGGCACTCATTGCAAGGCATGGTGGATTCATATCTGCATCTCTACCAGGGGATGGTCGGTGAACGCTGAGCCGCACGTGCTGCATCTGCATTCGAGCGCCGGGGTGTACGGCGCCGAATACGTGATGCTCGGCCTGATTCCGGCGCTGGCGCGGGCAGGGGTGCGCAGCACCTTGTTGTGCATGGACGATCCTGACCAGGTCGATCCGCCACTGTTCACCCGTGCCCGTGCGCTGGGCATACCGGTAGAACGTATCTCCTGTCGCGGACGGTTGGACATGAAGACGATCCGCCTGTTGCACGAACGGATCACGCGCGAACCCAATCCGCTGCTGCACGTGCACGGATACAAGAGCGCGTTCTACGGATGGCTGTCGCGGCGCGGCGGCAGGACGCCCATTGTGGCGACACTGCACGGCCCGATCTCGATTTCCATGCGATTGCGCTTGTACGCCCAGGTGGAACGCTGGCTGCTGCGACGCTTCGACAAGGTCTGCGTGGTGTCTTCGCGCATGCACGATGAATTGAAGAGTGCCGGCTTTGCGGCCGACCGGATCTGCTTGGTGGAAAACGGGATCGATACCGAGCGCTTCCGGCCGGAGCTCGCTCCCTTGTCGCGTTCGGAACACGGAATACCAGCCGGCGCATTCGTGTTCGGCAGCGCGATGAGGTTGTCGGAAGAGAAGAATCCGCTTGGCCTGCTGGGCGCCTTTGCCATCGTCGCGAAGCAGGCTCCTGCTGCCTGGCTGGCCATCGCCGGAGAGGGCCCGCTGCGAACGGAAATCATGGCGCGTGCCGGGGAGCTGGGAATCATGGAACGTGTTTGCCTGCTCGGCGCTCGCGACGACTTGGAGCATTACTACCCGATGCTCGACTGTTTCGTATTGCCTTCCCACTACGAGGGCTTGCCGCTGGCCCTGCTAGAAGCGATGGCCTCCGCGCGATCGGTGGTGTGCACCGACGTGGGGCAGGTCTCGACCGTTCTCTCCGGGCTGTCCACGCGACTTGTGCCCCCCGGCGACGTTTTCGCGCTGGCATCGGCGATGCAAGCGGACATGGAGGAAAACGGACGCTCGCGGCCCGACTTGCGCCGCCGCGTGTGCGAAAGATATTCGTCCGACCGGATGGCGCAAGCCTATGCGGACGTGTACCGTGACTTGTGGAGAAGCCATGGCTACGCCTTTGCCTGAACGTCCGCGTGCGGCACGAACCGCGACCGCGCGTCCGCGCAGGATGATCGTGGCTGCCGCACCTGCGGCACAGGAAGCAACCCCGCACAACTGGGCGCTGTACGCGTTCCTTTTCCTGTTGCCGCTGCAGAACATCCAGACCGGATATCTGCCCACGCTTCCCGGTGGCATCAACTTTCTCAATATCGGTTTCCTGCTGGCGCTGATCGGCGCCTGGCGCATGCGCGGGCACATCAGCCAATGGAGCACCGTGCACCGCTGGGTCTGGTTGTACGTGTTCTGGTCCGTCGTTTCGCTGTGCATCGGGCTCTGGTTTTACCCCGACCCCGGCTCCAACCGTGTCAACGATCTCAAGGATTCGATGCTGGGAGTGTTGCTGTTGTTCGTGGTGGAGATGAGCGTCACCAACTGGTTCAACCTGAAGCGGGTGATCCTGTTCATGCTCCTGCCGCTGCCGTACATCCTGCGCGTGACCTGGTCCGAGCACATGAGCGTCAGCGCCTGGCACTACAGCGACGACATGCGTCTCCGCGGCACTTTTGCGCTGCTCGGGGCCAACGAGTTCGCGGCCTTCTGCGTCACTATGGCATTGATGTTGTTGGCCCTCATGTTCGCCGGCGGTTTGTCGAAGGTGTGGCGAGTGTTGCTGGGCGGCGGCGTGGTCTGCATGGTGCTCGGCGTGCTCTGGGCGTACTCACGTGCGGCCTACGTTTCCGTCCTGGTGGGTGCGGCAGTGATCCTGTTGTTGTGGCGCGGGCGCTGGAAGATGGTCATCCCGGTAGCCCTCGCGCTCGCGATCATTCCGCCGATGATGCCGCACTCGGTCAGTGAGCGTTTCGACAGCACGCACGTCGAAGGTGAACAGGTGGACGAAAGCACCCAGGACCGCTACAAGTTCTGGGATATCGCCATCGGCGTATGGCAGAAGCATCCGTTGTTTGGCACCGGCAACTATACGTTTTCCTATGTCAGTCCATGGCGGATGGACACGCACAATCTGTACGTGCGTACCCTCGCCGAAAAAGGCCTGGTGGGGATAATCATCCTCGCCGGGCTGTTCCTCAGTTTCCTGAGAGCCGCTTGGCGAACCTTCCGGGATTCGCCACCTGGTAGCGTCGGCTACGCATTGGGACTGGGCATGCTGGGCGCGTGGCCGGCGCTTGCGATCGGCAATTTCTGGGGCGACCGTTTCACCTATGTCCAGATGATCGGTTACTTCTGGGTATTCGTTGGGCTGATGCTGAAGGCGCGTGAGCTGGCGCTGGCGGATCGCGCGGAATCGGCGCGAACCGAAGTCACCGCACCGGAACCCGTCATGCCCGTCCGCCGTTACGTGGCACCGCGCCGCCTGACCCGGCGTGAGCAAGCGGGGCAGAAGCGGCTGGCCTCGAAATGAACCGGCCGCGGTTGCCCGTGTTGATGTACCACGGGCTGCACGAAGCGGCGGATGCCCGTCTGGATCCCGTGTACAGCGTCACGCCCGCCGAATTCGCGGCGCAACTGGACTGGCTGCGCGATCACGGCTTTCGCACCGTACGCCTCGACAAACCTGCGGATGTGGGCGACAGGAGCGTGGTGATCAGCTTCGACGATGGCGACGCCACCAATCGCGCCGTCGCACTGCCCTTGCTGGCCGAGCGCAGCATGGTGGCGGAATTCTTCATCACCTCGGATTTCATCGGACAGCCCGGCATGGTGTCCGAAGACGAAGTGCGGGAACTTGCGGCGGCGGGAATGGGCGTGCAGGCACATGGGCGCAGTCATCGTTTTCTCGAAGACCTCAACGCGGCGGAACTCGAAGCCGAACTCTCGGACAGCAAGCGCCGGCTGGAAGCCATCATCGGGCAACCCGTGACCGCCCTGGCGCTGCCCGGCGGGCGCGGCGGCGAACGCGAACGCGCGGCCGCACTGCGCGCGGGCTATCGCCGCGTGCTGACATCCATCCCCGGCATCAACGTCGGTGCCCTTGCCCGCGACTGCAGAGAGCGGATCGCCGTCACCCGCGGAATGCCCCTGGAGGAATTCTCGAGCCTGCTGCAATGGCACGGATTGCAACCGCGGTTGATGCGCATGCGCTACCACGTGCTCGCGTGGCCCAAGAGGGTGCTGGGCAACCGACGTTACGAACGCCTGCGCGCCCGTATCCTGCCCGGATGAGCGCGATCGTCTTCTGGATCTGCATCGCGCTGATCCTGTACACCTACGCCTTTTATCCCCTGCTGGTCCGGCTGCTGGCGCGGGGGCGCGGGCGCACGCCGCAGGTCGGCACGGCAGTCCCGGCGCTCACCGTCGTCATCGCGGCACACGATGAAGCACCACGCATCGAGGCGCGCGTACGCGACGTGCTGGCGCAGGACTATCCCTCTGAGACCCTGCGGGTGATCGTGGTGGATGACGGCAGCACCGACCGGACCGCGGCAGCCGCCGCAATTGCCGATCCGCGCGTGCGGGTGCTTCGGCTGGAACACAATCTGGGCAAGGCCGCTGCGCTGAATGCCGCCGTGGCGGAAATCGACGGCGGCCTGGTCGCGTTCACCGATGCGCGCCAGCGCTTCGCGCCCGGCGCCCTGCGCAAACTGGTCGAGCCTTTCGCCGATCCGGCGGTGGGCGTGGTAAGCGGGGAATTGGTGATCACCGCGCCCGAAGACAGCGCAGGGAGCGATGTCGGACTGTACTGGCGCATGGAAGTCGCACTGCGCGAAGGCGAGGCGCGCCTGCGCTGGCTGCACGGTGTCAGCGGCGCCATCCACGCCATGCGCCGTGAACTCGTGCCCAGGTTGCCTCCCGGCCTGATCCTGGATGACATGTATTTGCCGCTGGCCGTGGTGTTTTCCGGTGGCTGGGTGTGGATGACACGCGAGGCGATCGCGATCGACGCCTCCAGCGCCAGCACGGCGGCCGAGTTTCGTCGCAAGTTGCGCACGCTCGCAGGCAACTGGCAATTGATGGCGCGCCTGCCGCGCCTGCTGAATCCGTTCGGCAATCCGGTGTTCTTCGCCTGGTTCTCGCACAAGCTGCTGCGCCTGATGGCCCCGTGGGCGCTGATTGCCGCGGTGTTCGCCGCGGCCATGGCTGCGGGCACGTTCTATGTCGCCATGCTGTGGCTGCAACTGGCTGCCTATGCCGGCGCGACCGCGGCGATCCTGTGGCCGCGCGCGACGGCGCGCATCCCGCTGCTGAAAACCGCGGGCACCTTCGTGATGTTGAACCTCGCAGCGCTGCTGTCCCTGCCGGCGTGCATCGCACTGGATCCGCGTGGGCTGTGGAAGAAACATTGATCGGGAAGACCGCAATGCCCCGCAAGTCCCATGCAGTAAAGACCGGCGGCCGTGCTAGGGTGGCGCAGCCTCGCAATCACCACGCGGGACATCCATGGCGCGCATCCTCGTCCTGACCAGCCGTGTTCCCTATCCGCCGGGGGAAGGCCATCAGCTGCGAACCTTCCATTTGTTGCGTGCACTCGCTTCGGCGCACCAGGTCCATCTGCTCAGTTGCCTGCGGCCCGACGATGCGCTCGACAAGTCCGCTCCGCTGCGGGAGATGCTCGCCGGTTTCGAAACCTTCCCGCTCGCGATTACCCGATCACGTTGGGAACTGATGCGTGCCGCGGGCGGCAGCTTGTTGTCCCCGCCGCCTTTCGTGGTGCGCAAGTACGAGATTCCCGCGTTGCGATCGCGGCTCGCCGAACTCGTCGCCGGCTTCGATCTGGTGCACGTCGACATGCTGCCATTGATGGCATATGCGGATCGGATGCCCAGTTCGATGCCTGTTGTCCTGAACGCACACAATGTCGAACAGCTCCTGCTCGAGCGGCGTATCGAAATCGAATCCCGCGCACCCGTGCGCTGGTTCCTGCAAAGGCAGTTGCCGCGTTTGCGCACGTTCGAGCGCCGGGCATGCGAACGCGCCGACGCGATCCTGGCTTGCTCGCACACGGATGCGGAACAGCTCCGCAGCCTTGCCCCGGCAAGGCCGGTTCACGTCGTGCCGAACGGCGTCGATCTGCAACTCAACCGGCCCTCTGCGCGCGCGCCGCAGGCTTCGCACCTGGTGTTCGTCGGCCAGATGGGCTGGTTTCCCAATCGCGACGGCATGGAGTGGTTTCTGGCGGAAGTGCTGCCGCGCATCGTGGCGGCGCGCCCCGATGTACGGCTGGTCGTGGTCGGCAGGTCCGATGGGTTGAAGGTGCAGCGCGATGTCGCAGAGAACGTGCAACTGACCGGCTTCGTCGATGATGTTCGTCCCCACGTGGACGATGCGGCGGTCTACGTGGTGCCGCTGCGCACCGGCAGCGGCACGCGGCTGAAGATCCTGGAGGCGATGGCTCTGGGCAAGGCGATCGTCACTACCACGGTCGGTGCCGAAGGCATAAAACTCGAGCATGGCGTGGATGCCATGTTCGCCGACAACGCGGAGAACTTCGCCGGCGCCGTGTTGAAGCTGATGTCCGACCTGCCGGAAGTCCAGCGGCTCGGAAAAAATGCGAGGACGCTCGCCGAGCGGGATTACGGCTGGGATGCGATCGGAGCGGCGATGCTCGGTCACTATCGGGCTTTGCTTTCGGCATGAGCGAAAATCCCCAGCCGAGCCCACTTCACGCGGAACCGGTCACCGGCAACGCCGTACTGCGCGTCGGGCTGCTGCTGGATGATCCGTCGGTGCCGGCGTGGATCGCGCGGATCGTGGATGAGATCCATGGCGACGGCTTCGTCAAAATCGCATCCGTGATCATCAATGCGGGAGGTGCCGGAGAGAGCGGTATCCCGAGCAATCGGCTCCTCTACGCCGCATATGTCCGCAACGAAATCCGGCGCCGCCGCAATGCGCGATCCGCATTTCTCGAACGTGACCTGACGGAGGCCTTGCCGGATGCCGACTGGTTGCAGATCACGCCCTTGCGCGCGCGGGACAAATTGTGCCTGTCGGCCGTCGATCTCGACAAAATCCGGAATCAACAACTGGACGTCCTGCTGCGCTTCGGTTTTCAGGATGAGTTATGCAGCGAGCTGATTTCCGCCGCACGCCACGGAATCTGGATGTACGCGCATGGCAATCGCCCCGAAGACCCGGGCGCTTCGAGCATATTCCGCGTAATCCAGCGCCGCGAGCCGGTGACGTCCGGCGAGCTGTGGCAATTGCCGCCGAACGCAGAAGCGCCGCGCCTCCTGTACCGCTCGTTCGGTTCCACGCATCCGCATTCGCTGGAGATCGGACAGCAGGCTGTTTGCTGGAAGGCGTCGACCTTCACGATGCGGTGCCTGCGCCGACTCGCGCGAACCGGAGAGGTTTCCTTCGAGCCGTCGCAATCTCCCGATCGACCTCCGCGGATCGGCAACTTCGAAATGGCCCGCTTCCTCGCGCGCAATATCGCCTACAAGGGACGCGCGCTGATCCGGAATCGCGCCACCGTCGAGCACTGGTCGGTGCTGTGGAGACAGGGTCGACCCTTGGATCCGGGCGCACCGGTGTTCGAAGGCGCGCGCCAGCTGCCGTGCCCCCGCGGACATTTCTACGCCGATCCGTTTCTCTTTCGTCACGAGGGCGAAGACTGGCTGTTCGTGGAGGACTACGACTACGCGAAGGGCCTTGCGGACATCGCGGCGATCCCCTGGAGCGCGCAAGGTCCCGCAGGGCCGGCACGATCGGCGCTTCGGCTGGACGAACACCTCTCTTATCCGCACGTGTTCGGGTGGAAGAACGAGGTTTACATGGTGCCGGAGATCGGCGCCTCCGGCGGGCCGGTTCGTCTCTTCAAGGCACGGCGTTTTCCCGACGACTGGGAATTCGTTTGCGATCTGTTGTCGGGATGCTGCGCGGTGGACGCCACCCTGCACGAGCACCGAGACCGCTGGTACCTGTTTGCCAATATCGATGAAGCCGGCGGCGGGGAAAACGACGAGCTGTTTCTTTTCCACGCCGACACGCCGCTCGGGCCTTTCAGGCCGCATCCGCAAAACCCGATCGTGTCGGATGTCCGTCATGCCCGGCCGGCGGGACGCATCTTCACGCATTCGGGCAGGCTGATCAGGCCGAGCCAGGATTGCGCCGGCGGCTACGGGCGCGCAATTGTCTTCAACGAAATACTCGCCCTCGATCCGGAACACTATCGGGAACGATGCATCGGACGGCTCGCGCCTTCGTCCGGCAACGCGCGCTGCGGCTATCACACCTATGCGTCGCTCGGGGATCTGGAGATCGTCGATTTCAAGCAGCCCAGGCTGCGACCGCTGATCGGAGCATAGCGACACGATCAGGGTTTGCGCGCCGTGCAGAGAAAATGGCGCCCTGCCGGAAAACGGATATCGATGAACCCGAGTTGCCGCAAGGTGCGGGCAAAGCCGGATCGCGTCTGGAAGGATTCATAGCGGTTCTTCCATGGAAACCGGAACTGCAATCCGAAGAAGTGGAATGCCGCGCCATTGCACATCGCGTAAAGGCGAAACAGCACATCTTTCCATGCGCCGGCTTTTATCGACGCGAACAAATGGTGCGCAACTTTCTTGAACGCATGCAGGCTCAACCAGATTCGACCCTCGCTCGCCGACACCCGCGCGACTTCGGAAAGCGATGCGCGGAGATCCGTGTACGGCAACGCCACGCGCGACATCACGAGATCGAATGCTTGCGAGCGAAACGGCAGCGCTTCCGCCGACGTGAGCACGTAGTAAATATGCGGGTAATGCCTGCGTCCATAAGTCAGGCTCTGCAGGTCCACATCGATGCCCACGCGGAGGCATCCGGGCTCATCGCCGCTGACGATGAGCGACTGGCCGATACCGCAGCCGATGTCCAGGATCGAACGATCGTCCTGCCGGAAATCAGGCAACGCATGCGCCGGAGAGGCCGTATCGAGCGCCGCTTCGAGCTCGCGCAGGTGATATTCGATTTGCGAATCGGATGCCACGGCGTTCCGCCTCATTCCGTTGATGTGGCGCGTCCCTCGTTCCCGTTCGTCCGGGTGGCCGCGTTGTGCGCCTTCAGGGCGTAGAGCCATCCTCCCACTATTTCGTGCAACGCGAACTCGGCCTTTCCCAGCGAGGAGCTCTGCGGTGCGAAATAGCCGAGCCCGCCCGGCGGCAGATAGAGCGAACCGCTCGACCAGGCACACGGATCGAAACCGAAAGCGCGAAAGGCGCCCATCGCGCGCGGCAGATGCAGGGCCGAGCTGACCAGCCAGATGTGACGGGGCACCGGCGGCGACATGACGGCGACGTTGCGCGCATTCTGCCAGGTGGTCTGCGAATCCGGCTCGACCCGGATCGACCCAGGGGGAATCCCGAGTCGCCCGGCGAGGCGGGCGAGCATGGCAGCCTGGGAGATATTCCCTTCACCGCCGCCTGCGATGACCAGTGTGGAACCCGGTGAGCGGCGCCATAAATCCACGGCGGCAAACAACCGATGAAGACTCTCCGCATCGGCCGCCGAAAAATCGTCCACGGATTCCGGAGGTCGATCGAAGCCGCCGCTGAGCAGGACGATGGTGGCCGGAATGGGGGGTCTGCAACTTCGGGCAGCAGGCGCGCGCGATTCGACTGCGCGGACCAGGAGATTCGCACCGAGCGGGGTCATCGACAGGACGATCAGCACCTCGATCACGATACCTGCGTATCGCAATGTGCGCGGCAGCCTGCGCCACAGGACAACCAGCAGCAGGAGCAGGACGATCGCCCAGCTCAGGGGCGAAAGCACGAACTGTCCGCTCATGTGCCCGCCTTGGCTTTCATGTCAGCGTGCCACGCCGATGCCGCCACCAGTCCCGGATCGCATTGCGCAGGATCGCGTCCAGCGCCAGCGCGGGGGCGGCATAGAGCACCAGCAGCATTGCAGCCATGACGATCACTCTTTCGAGATGGCCATGGAAACCGAACATGCCGCTGAAGTGCGCGACCAGCCAGACCAGTACCGAGAGCGCGATGGCGATGAGGGTGGCGCGACCGTTCGGCAGCGCGCGCAGATCCCTGGGACACAACAGGTAACGCGCGACATTGAGTACGACGAAGCTCACGAGTGTCGCCCAGACGGCGCCCATCACGCCGAATTCCGGGATCCAGAACAAGTTCAGGAGCACGTTGAGCACGGTGGCACCCGCGGTGGTGGCGAAGATGGTGCCGGAACGTTTGTGCAGCATCAAACCCGCGGAACAGATGCCCAGCAGTCCGTTCAACAGATAGTTGATGCCGATGAGGACGAAAACCGGAGCGGAGGCGGCCTTGGCGCTGCCCGCCATGAACAGCAGCGCGTCGTCTCCGACGGTGACCAGACCGACAATCGCCGCCGCGACCACATACACCAGCACGTGCAGCACGGCGTGCTTGGTTCGCACCACCGCTTGCGGGCCTTCGGTTTCGTACTGACGCACACTGACCTGGGTGAATGCGACGTTCAGCGCGTTCTGGATCAGCGAGTTGATCGTCATCGCCAGGTTGTAGCCGATCGTGTAGACGCCGACTGGCGCGAACGCTCCGAGCAGATGGCGCAACATCAGCCGGTCGACGAACGAAAGCAGTACCGAGGACAGCTCGCTGGCCATCATCGGGATGCCGTACCGCACTCCCGCCAGCCAACTCGCCGTATCGTGATCGCGCCAGCGCATCGGTATGTGGCGCCACAGCCATATCGATAATGCCACCGCAACCAGCGCGGCCGCGATCAGCCTGCCGGCGTAAACCCCGTCCGCGCTGCGCGTCACGAGAAAGATGATCGGCAGGATGGCCGCGACCTCCAGCCATCGCCAGCCCACGTTGGCCCGCACGCTCAGGTCCGAGCGTTCTTCGGCGGTGAATACCATCGACACGAAGCTGATCCACATGGTCGGGAGCAGCACCGCCAGCATCAGCCAGCCGATGGCATGTCGTGTGTCGGGCACCGCCACCGAGTAAATGCCGAATGCAGCCAGTGCCAGCAGCCACAGCCCGATGCTGCACAGCAGCGGCAGCAGCACGAAATTGGAGCCGAAGCGCGCCAGTGCATCGGGGCCGCCCCGGTGCGGATAGAAGCGCAGGATGGCGTGCTGCCCTCCGAGCTTGAACACCCCTGCGAGGATCAGCAGCCATGTATCGACGTAGCCGAAAATGCCGAACTCGTTGTAGCTCAGCAGCCGGGCCATGACCGGATAGGAAACAAACCCGGCCACCATCACCAGCACATTGCCGATCGTGTACCGCAGGTAATGCGTGGCGATACCCGGACGCGCTGCTTTGGACATGTCCCCGCTGGACTCTCGCAACGAAAGGGAACCGAGCGATCAGCCCGGACATCCGATTCTAACCAGTGAAAGCGCCAAGCCGTGACATTCCGGAGTCGTCGGCGAGGAACACCTTGGCGTCCGCGTGCACAAAAGAAAACGGCTCATGCATGCATGAGCCGTTTTCCTTCCATCCCGATCTTCTCAATCAGTACTTGTTGCGGTCGACCACCGTGCTATACGGCGTACGCGGCGTATAGGGCTTCGCGGGGGCGGTATATGCGGCCGGTGCGCGGTAGGTTCCCGTATCGGAATACGCACGCTCGCCTGCCCCAGTCATGATCCTGTTGCAGAACCTCCACTTGCATATCGGCCTGCCGGGTGCACGCGGCGGCACGATCGGGGGAGGATCGCCTGAGCCACCACCACTCGATTCGGAACTGCCGTATTCGAGGGCGCCGATGCTGGTGGGATTCTTGCGCGCATTGTTGTCGTAGTCGTAAGCCAGAACGACTCCACCCTTGGCCGCGCCGATCGCCGGGCTGCCCGTCAGCAGCGTGGCGTCTAAGCCTGCCATGGTTTCGTTCGCGAGTTTCGGATCCTTGCAGATGCTGCCCGACGGACAGAAGTTGGATTTGACGTTCCAGACGACGTTGTTCTGGTAATTGACCACGCCGTAGTACGTGCCGTCGCTGTACCAGTCGAGCGCGGTGTAGTTGCCGTCGTCGCGAGGAATGGCACTGTGCTGGCCCAGCCAGATGTTGTTGCTGAAGGTCGTCACGTCGGAGGCATCGGGAGTCATCGTTTCGCTGCCACCGACGAACAAGGTGTCGCCATTGCCGGTGATGGTGTTGTACTGGAGCAGGACCTTTTCGCCCTTGCCGGCAAACTCCATCACCACGGCCGTGCCGTCCGCCCGGCACATCGTGCCGGCAACGCCGGAGCTGCCGTCGCCCGCTATCGGCATCGGTGGCTGCCAGTCATTGCAATAGCCATTGATCACGCTGTTCTGCAGCGTCGCGGTGCCCGAAGTCTTGATTTGATTGCCGGCGCTAAACGCGGCATACACGCGATCCAGCACGATGGAACCGGTGCCGTTGGCGTAGAGCAGATCCAGCCCGTCCGATGCGTTGTGGAGGAACTGGGAATTGGTGAAGACGAAGTTGCCGCCGGTCCACGCCTCGGCGAAGCCGTCACCGTAGCCACCCTCGTTCTGGCCCCAGCAGTTGATGATCGTGGTGCTCGGATACGCCTCGGCGCAGCCGTTCCATTCCACGGTCAAGTGGTCGAAGGTGAGCGCGCCTGAATTGGCGGAGTTGTGGTTGTTGCCGCCGAGATCACCATCCCAGCCGGCCCAGCCATTGGCGCGCACGATCACGTTCGACACGTTCCAGTCGTGGATGCGTCCTGCCATCACGCCGCGATCGGCGAGGCCGTGGATGTTGAGATTTTGCAAACTGACATTGCCGGAATCCTGTGCGTGGATTCCCATGTCGGCCCAGGTCCCGACGTCCTTGCCCCAGTTGCGGTTGCACTGGCCGGACGCGCTGGGCGCGTAGTAGAGGATGCAGGCAGAGTGATCGGTCAACTCCAGGCACTGGATCGACACGTTGCTGCTGCCGTCCAGGGAAAGTACGGAGCCTGCCCCTTCGGTTCCCCACAGCACCGGCGGCGCCGTACAGGATGCGCCCTTGATCACGGTCGGATGCGCGGCATCGGGACCCGAAGGCACCGGCTGCGGTATGCACTGGTACGGATAACCGATCGCGCACACATTCTCGCCATACAGGCTCTGGGCGCTCGAGCTGTAGCCGATCATGTAGCTGCCGGAATTGATCACCAGCGTGTCGCCGCCCTTGATGCGGGCCTTGTTGGGCTGGTTGCTGGCGGCCGGTGGCAAAGCATCCATCGGCGAGTGCCATGCGCAGGACTGACCGCTGCCGCTGCCGGGATAGGCAGCGTTCGCCAAGCCGGTGCACTGGGAGGGTGTACCGCCGTCGGTACGAACGTAATACGTGGTGGCCGACGCGGTATTGAAAATCGCGAAGGCGCACCACACCGTGAGTGCGGCCAGGCCGCACCTGAACCAATTCTTGGGCATTTGCTCTGCTCCGTGGAGTTTGAAGCTGCATCCAGCAACGGAGGCCGTGTGTGGTTCCCCGCCTACACACGGTGCCATCCAGGCGCGGGCTACCTTACAGAGCTCGAACAAGTGCCCCGGTGATTGAGTTCACAATTCTTATCATTCGCGCGAATGCGCGGTCGCGCGCCGGAAGCGGCTGAGAAGCAGATCACCCGCGGAGAGAGGCAGCCCCGTATTGTTCCGCTGCGGCAGCGCGGGAGCCTCTTGAACTTTTCGGAGCCCCTAAGGCCGGGGCTGAGCGCCATCGAATGACGTCGGGTATTCCATCGCACCAATACTCGCGCGGGCGGGCCTCGGTTTTCCACGAAAGTCGGTTCCGACGTTTACCTTGGCCGCGGCCGCGGCGATGGCCGGAGACCCCGACCGCGGCGCGGGATCGTAGCTGCCGAATGAGGGATCGCGCAGCATCGGATCCCTGCAGATCGAATCGGCGGGACAATTGCCGTGGCGTATTCCGTGGACGAGATTGCCGATCCAGCCCACCGCAACAGGATTGTCATCGCCGCCGTAATAACCGAAGGTGGCCTCGTCACCGCGTTTGTCGCTGCGCCGCCCATCGAGGATGTTGTTGGCCAGCACGACCTTGTTGCCGTGACCGGTCTGCGAGGCATCGACCAGCCCGTCGCCCTGGCCTGTGATGGTATTGAAGGCGAGGGTGGCGAGCTGGTTCGAAAGCGGGAAATCCACCTCGACCGCATTGCCCAGCGCGCGGCAATCGTCGGCAGATTGCATCGTTCCGAGCATCGTGGTGCCGGATTTCTGCTGCGTCCACATGCAGCTTCCCACGATGATCGAATTGACGATCGAGGAAGGTCCCGAAATCTTTACCTGGTTTCCGGCATTGCCCTGG
>DASXWZ010000056.1:0-5247 GCA_036503375.1 Rhodanobacteraceae bacterium
CGCAACCGCATCGTGGTGCTGAGCGGTCCGGACGCTGCGAGCGACATCGTCGAAATGCGGCGGCTGGAGCTGGAAGCCGTGATCCACCATGAATCGCAGCTTGAGATGCTGCAGACCGAACGCGGGAGCCCGCGACTGCGGGTCTGGCTGAAGCTGGACACCGGCATGCATCGGCTGGGCTTTCCCGCCGAACGCGCCGCGGAATTGCACGCCCGCCTGCGCGCCGCGCCGAGCATCGATCCGGATATCGTGCTGATGACGCACTTCGCATCCAGCGACGAATTCGACAACGATTTCACGGCGCGACAGATCGCGAGTTTTGAAAGTGCCGCGGGCGGGTTGCCCGGTGAACGCGCGTTGTCCAACTCCGCCGGCGTGCTCGGTTGGCGCGACGCGCGCGGCGATTGGGTGCGCGTGGGCGGATTGCTGTACGGCTTGTCGGTCGTACAAGGCAAAACGGGTGCGGATTTCGGCTTTGCACCAGCGATGACCTTGTCCACACGGCTGATCGCGATCAATCAGGTCAAGCGCGGCGAGCGCATCGGCTACGGCTCGACCTGTGAATGCGAAGAAGACATGCCGGTCGGCGTTGCCGCCATCGGCTATGGCGACGGCTACCCACGCAGCGCGCCATCCGGAACGCCGGTGCTGGTGAATGACGCGCAAACCGCGATCATCGGCCGCGTCTCGATGGATCTGATCACGCTGGATCTGCGCAACGCGCCGGATGCGCGCGTCGGCGATGTCGTGACATTGTGGGGGCCACACCTGCCGGTCGAAACCATCGCGCAACACGCCGGCACGATTTCGTATGAACTCACCTGCGGGGTGACGCGGCGCGTGTTGTTTGTCGAGGACAGCCGCTGATGCCCAAAGCCAAAACCGCCTACGTCTGCGCCGATTGCGGCGCGGAATATCCGAAGTGGCAGGGCCAGTGCGAGGCCTGCGGTGCATGGAACACGCTGAGCGAATTCGTCGTGCAGCCGGCCAAGGCTGCCGCTGCGGGCGGGGGGCGCAATGCCGGTTACGCGGGTGCGGGAGCGGAAGCTGCGCGCGTACAGCCGCTCGCCGCGATTGCGCGCGAAGCCGACGCGCGCCACGCGACCACGATCAGCGAACTCGACCGCGTGCTGGGTGGCGGGCTCGTCGAAGGCTCGGTGGTGCTGGTGGGCGGCGATCCCGGAATCGGCAAGTCCACCTTGTTGCTGCAGACACTCGGGGCGCTGGGCGCATCGCTGTCCGGCCTCTACGTGACTGGCGAGGAATCGCTGGCGCAGGTGGCTGCGCGCGGGCGCAGGTTGGGGGTGGCGTTGGAACCGCTACGCGCATTGGCGGAAACCTGTGTCGAGCGCATCCTCGATCACGCCACCAGGGAGAAACCGCGCGTTCTGGTGATCGATTCCATCCAGACCATCTGGACCGAACTGTTGACCGCAGCGCCGGGTTCCGTTTCGCAGGTGCGCGAATGCGCGGCACGGTTGGTGCGTTACGCGAAAGAAACCGGTACCTGCGTGTTCCTCGTCGGGCATGTCACGAAGGAAGGCGGGATCGCCGGCCCGCGCGTGCTGGAGCACATGGTCGACGCGGTGCTGTATTTCGAAGGCGAAGCCGGGTCGCGGTTCCGCGTGCTGCGCGCGTTCAAGAACCGCTTCGGCGCGGTCAACGAACTGGGTGTGTTCGCGATGTCGGACAAGGGTTTGCGCGAAGTGCCCAATCCTTCCGCGATCTTCCTCTCCGCGCATGCGCAGCCGACTGCGGGCAGTGCGGTGATGGTCACGCGCGAAGGCACGCGTCCGTTGCTGGTGGAAGTGCAGGCGCTGGTGGATCAGTCCTCGCTCGGCAATCCGCGGCGCGTGGCGCTGGGCCTGGAACAGAATCGCCTTGCGATGTTGCTGGCCGTGTTGCATCGGCATGGCGGTGCGGCGGTCTACGACCAGGACGTGTTCGTCAACGTGGTCGGTGGAATTCGTGTGGGCGAGACCGCGGCCGACCTGCCGGTGTTGCTGGCAGTGTTGTCATCGTTCCGGGACAAGCCGCTGCCGGACAAGACCGTGGCGTTCGGCGAAGTCGGCTTGTCCGGTGAAATCCGCCCCGTTCCGAACGGCGAGGAGCGCCTCAAGGAAGCCGCGCAGCACGGCTTCCGCCGCGCGATCGTGCCGAAGGCCAATGCGCCGAAGAAGACGCGCCTCGGCGAACTGGAAGTGATCGCGGTCGAACGCCTGTGCGACGCGATCGGCGCCGCATCCGGCGCGATCTAGTCGATCGGGAACGCCCGGAACTCCGGCAGGCGCTCGGCGCGCGCGGCGAATGCCGCCAGCTTCGGATAGTTCGCCGGCGGCACCACGTCGGCCGCGACGAGTTGCGCGAACCCCCACGCCACCGCAACGGTGATGTCCGCTTGCGTCAACGCCTCGCCGAAGAGCCACGCGCTCTCATCGGCATCGCGCAGTTCCTGCTCCAGCAGTGCGCACGCCGATTGCAATTGTCCACCGACGCGTGACGTCCAGCCGACATCCTGCCGACCGGCATCGCGCTTGTGCTCGTAGAAGATCTGCACGGCTTTTTCGGCGGCCACCAGCGCGACGCCGATCCAGCGCAGCGCACGCCGGTGTTGCTCAGGGGCATTCGGCATCAATCGCCGGTTGGCGATCGTTTCCGCATGGTCGATGATCAGCGTGGAATCCACCAGCACGAAGCCGTCGTCGCAAACCAGCGTGGGCACCTTCACCAGCGGATTGATCGCGTGCACCACGTCGAAATTTCGGAATACCGACAGTGACCTGTGTTCGAACGGGATGTCGAGCAGGCGCAGCGAAATCGCGGTGCGGCGCACGAAAGGTGAATCGAGCATGCCGATCAGTTGCATGGGTTTTCCTTCGGTCAATTCGGTGGCATTCCGGAAAGTTCGATCGTACCCGCAGCCACCCGCAGCACCGAACCCTGTTCGTACCAGTCTCCCAGCACGATGCGTTGCGCTTTCGTGCCGTCGAGTTCGAAATCGTGGATCGCGGGACGATGGGTATGGCCGTGGATCATGCGCGTGACGTTCGCCTCATGCAGTGCGGTTTCTACCGCGCGCCGATTGACATCCATGATCGCCATGTCGGTCTGCGCCGTATGCGCGCGGCTGGCGTTGCGCGCTTGCGCGGCAAAGGCCCGCCGCGCTGCGAGCGGTTGCGAAAGAAACATCTTCTGCCAAGCCGGATCGCGTACCTGCTCGCGGAACGCGAGATAGGCCGCGTCGTCCGTGCAGAGCGTGTCACCGTGCAGCAGCAGGGTGGGCGTGCCGTAAAGATTCACGATCGTTCCGTCGTCGAGCAACTTCATGCCGGCGCGCCGCGCGTAATCCCCGCCCAGCAGGAAATCGCGGTTGCCGGCAATGAAGAACACCTGCACCCCGGATTCGCTCAACGCTGTCGTGCCGGCAGCGACGCGCGCGGGCAGCGCCGCGTCGTCGTCATCACCGATGTAAGCCTCGAACAGGTCTCCCAGGATGTACAGCGCGTCGGCCCCGCGGGCTTCATCGGCGAGGAACGATTCGAACAACTCGACGATCCGCGGCCGGGAATCGTCGAGGTGCAGATCGGAGATGAAGAGCGTTTGTGCGCTCAATGCCTGCTCGATGCGGATGCGGGAGTCTTCTTCGGCTTCTTCGGTTCCGGTGCAAACGGCACCTGCCCGGCGGTGGGTGATACCGGTTCGGCGACAGGTTGCGCCGCTTCGCCGATCAGCTTGACGCTTTCGATCACCGGCAACGGTCGCGGCACGTCGCCGATGAACGGGCCTTGCGGGCCGGTTGGCAGATTGGCGAGCTTGTCCACCACGTCCATCCCCTGTACCACCTTGCCGAACACGGCATAGCCCCAGGTCATGCCGCTCTGGTTGCCGACGTAGTCGAGCCGTGGGTTGTCGACGATGTTGAAGAAAAACTGTGCAGTCGCCGAATCGGGGTCCGGTCCGCGTGCGGCGGCCACGGTACCGCGCAGGTTCGACAGCCCGTTGTTGGCTTCGTCCGGGATCGGTGCGCGCGTGCGCTTGGGCGTCAGTTGCCGCGTGTACAAGCCGCCCTGCACCAGGAACATCGGGATCACGCGATGGAATACCGTGCCCTCGTAGAAGCCGTCCTTGACGTACTGCAGGAAGTTGGCGACGGTTTTGGGCGCCTTGTCCGGGAACAGTTCGATCACGACGTCGCCCATCGAGGTGTGCAGCTTCACCTGCGGATGCGCGACTGGCGTGGCATTGGCCGCACTTGATGCCGGCGCAGGCGGCGCCGCGAGGGTGGCGAACGCGAACGGCAACAACAATAGGACGAAAGCGGTGAACCGCGCTGACGTGCGTGTCATGATCCGGGACCTGCGAAAGAAGCCGCCCAATGATACGCAGTGCCGCTGAACAATGCAGGCTTATCGGGCCCCGATTGGAAGCACCCGCTCCGCGGCAAACACGCACGCGAATGTCGAACCTTGGCCGGGGTCGCTGACGATTTCCAGTCGCGCCTGGTGCAGCGCCAGCACGTGCTTGACGATCGACAGCCCCAGTCCCGTGCCGCCGGTGGCGCGCGAGCGGCTGGAAGACACGCGGTAGAAGCGTTCGGTCAGGCGCGGGATGTGCTGCGCAGGGATGCCGTAACCGGTGTCGGTCACGCTGAAACGCGCGCCGCCATCGCGCTCGCGCTGCCAGCGGATGGTGATGCTTCCGCCGTCCGGCGTGTAGCGCACCGCGTTGCTGACCAGGTTGGAGAATGCGCTGTGCAGGTCGCGCGGAGAGCCGCGCAAGTCGCAATGCGCGCCATCTTCGAGCGCGATCGCATGGCGGCCCGCGCTCAGCGCTTCGGCTTCCTTGCGCAAGGTCGCGAGCAGCGGCTGCATGGCCACATCTTCGTCATCGGCGCGCTGCTGTGTTTCCAGTCGCGAAAGCGTCAGCAGGTCCTCGACGATCTGGCCCATGCGCTTGGATTGCGCGCGCAGCTCGTCCAGCATCGGCGCCAGCGCAGGCACGTCTTCGGGTTCGATCAGCTCCAGATAACCGTGGATCACGGTCAGCGGCGTGCGCAACTCGTGCGAGACATTGGCGACGAAGTCGCGGCGCACCTGCTCCAGATGCAGCAGGGCGCTGATGTCGCGCGCCAACAGCAACTTCGTGCCGTCGCGCAACGGAATCAGCGAAAACGAAAGATGGATTTCGGGTGCGGCCGGCGCCGGAATTTCGTCCAGTTCGCCGACACCGCCGCCGGCCAGCCATGCC
>DASXWZ010000057.1:0-9085 GCA_036503375.1 Rhodanobacteraceae bacterium
GCGAGATATCCGGCATCCTCGTGGTAGTCGTTTATGGTGCGCAGTTCCGGCGGCCAGCGCAGTCGGCTCATGGTTTCGGTCACCGCGTCCAGCGCGGAACCTGTGGTCGCGGAGGCGTATTGCGGATACAGCGGCAACAGCAAAACGCGGAGCACGCCCTGATCGTGCAAGTGCAGCAGCGTGTCATGGATCGAAGGCGAGCCGTAGCGCATCGCCAGCGCGACGCCCGCTGCGCCATGGGTGCGGCGCACCAGTTCCGCATGCACGGCCTGCATCAGCCGCATGCTGTAGAGCAACAGCGGCGAGCCTTCGTGCGTCCAGACCTTGGCGTAGGCTTCCGCCGAGCGACGGGGCCGCGTCCGCAGTATCCAGCCGTGCAGCACCGGCCACCAGATGCCGCGCGGCAGCTCGACCACGCGCGGATCGGAGAGGAATTCGGCCAGGTATTCGCGCACCGCCTCCGCCGTCGGCGCGTCAGGCGTGCCGAGATTCACCAGCAGCACGGCGGTGCGCGGCGAGCTTGCCTGGACCGTGGACGGAGGATCGATGAAACGGGGCATCAGGAAACCCGCTGGACTCGGGGCTGCGCGCAGTCTGCCACATGCAGGCGGGTGTTAAGCGGCCAGTGGGCGGCGCGCACCCACACTGCCGGACAAAATTGGTGGCAATCTGGAATATCGCGGACCGCCGGAGGGTCTATGTCGAAACGAATCGTACGCGCCACGATCATCTTGCTCGCACTGATGCTCCCTGCAATCGCCGTACATGCCGCAGACGAACGCGAAACCGCGATTACGCGCGCGCAGACCGCCACGCGCGTGCTGGCCGACATCATGCAGGCGCCGGACAAGTCGATCCCGCACGACCTGCTGCGCGACGCATACGCGATCGCGGTGATCCCGGACGTGATCAAGGTCGGGCTCGTGTTCGGCGGCCGCCATGGCGACGGGCTGATCGCGGTGAAATCGCCCGATGGCACCTGGTCGAATCCGGTGTTCCTGTCGCTGACCGGCGGCAGCGTCGGTTTCCAGGCCGGCGTGTCTTCCACCGACGTGATCCTGGTGTTCCGCACCCGGCGTGGCGTGGATTCGATCGTCAACGGCAAATTCACGATCGGCGCGGATGCACACGCGGCGGCCGGTCCGGTCGGCCGGAACCTCAACGCTTCCACCGACGCGGGCTTGCAGGCGGAAATCTATTCCTACTCGCGCTCTCGCGGGCTGTTCGCGGGGGTGGCGCTGGACGGCGCCGCGCTGCGCATCGACGACGACGCGGACGCGTCCGTCTATGGTCCCGGCATCACGCCGCGGCGCGTGTTCGAAGGCGGCGTCAACGACGTGCCCGCGCCGGTCGTGCACTTCCGCGACCAGCTCGAGGAGTACACTGCGACGCAATAAGGCGGCGCCGACGGTCTTGTCCCCTCGCGCCGATATACTTTCACGACCGCCGACCCGGTGCGGATCGGCGCCCTTGATTCAAGGGCGTGAATACCAGGCGGCTCTGCGCGTCCACCGGAATGCGCACCGCAATGAATTCGAGAGGTGACATCTTATGGGCGGCCTCAGCATCTGGCATTGGCTGATCGTGCTGCTGATCGTGCTGGTGATCTTCGGCACCAGCAGGCTGAAGAACGTCGGCGGCGACCTGGGCAAGGCGATCCGCGAGTTCAAGCATTCGATGGGCGGCGAGGACGAAAAGAAGCCCGACGCGCAACTGCGCGCCGATGCGCCGCCAGCGTCGCCGGGTGCGACTCCGTCTGCTTCGTCGAATGCCGAGGCCAATCCGCCGCCGCGCGATCGCGCGGAGTAGTCGGATCCTATTCCGTTCGCACTGAGCGGAGTCGAAGCGCCTTGTCTTTCGACTCCGGCCCCGTCTTTAATCGAAGACGGGCCTACGCTCAAGACGAACGGTTCTTGCAGAACGCGTTCGCGTACGTAACCAATGTTCGACGTTTCCTTCGGCGAAATCCTGTTGGTCGCGGTGGTCGCGCTCGTAGTGCTCGGCCCCGAGCGGCTGCCGGGCGCGGCGCGCACCGCCGGCGCGCTGCTGCGTCGAGTGCGTCGCGGCTGGGACAGCGTGCGCGTCGAAGTGATGCGCGAACTGGAAGCCGAGGAACTACGCGCGAAGCTCAAGGAAGCGCAGGAAGCGGCGCGTGCTGCGGTGGACGAAACGCGCCGGCATGCGAGCACCGCCGCGGATGCATTGGGCAGCGTCGCGCGGGAAGCGCGCGACCGGATCGACGAAGCGCGCGCGGAAGCTGCGCGCAGGGCTGAAACGCCGGATCCGGCAAATACCGGCGACGAACCGCCGCGCGGGCAATCATGAGCGCGCCCGACACGCCGCCGCCGGAACACGACGAAACCCTGCCCGAGCAGGGTTTCATGAGCCACCTGATCGAGCTGCGCGCGCGCCTGCTGAAGGCGGTTGCGGCGGTGTTGATCGTGCTGCTGGCGCTGATTCCCTTCGCGGGGAAACTCTATTCGTACCTGGCTGCGCCATTGGTGGCGCGCCTGCCTCAGGGCGCGCATCTGGTGGCGATCGATGTCGCCGGCCCGTTCCTGACCCCGCTGAAACTCGCGTTCTTCGTCGCGTTGTTCATCGCGATGCCCGTGGTGCTGTATCAACTTTGGGCATTCGTCAGTCCGGGTTTGTATCGCCACGAAAAAAAGCTGGCGCGGCCGCTGCTGGTTTCGGCGGTGGTCCTGTTCTATGTCGGCTGCGCGTTCGCGTATTTCCTGGTGTTGCCGATGGTGTTCCGGTTCCTGACCGCGGTGACGCCGGCCGGCGTGTCGATGATGACCGACATCGGCCATTACCTCGATTTCGTGCTGGTGGTGTTCCTCGCCTTCGGGCTGTGCTTCGAAATGCCGGTGGCGGTGGTGCTGCTGGCCGCGATCGGCTTCGTCGACCTGCCGAAACTGAAGAAGGCGCGCGGTTACGTGATCGTCGGCTGCTTCGCGGTCGCGGCGGTGCTGACGCCGCCCGACGTGATCTCGCAGACCTGCCTGGCCGTACCCATGTGCCTGCTGTACGAACTCGGTCTGATCGCGGTGCGCTGGCTGGTGAAGCCGAAAGAGGCTGGTGCGGCAACGAGCGCGTGAAGCCCTCCCTTCGAGTGGAAGGAGACGAACGTCTAGCGCGCTTACAGCAACCGCCCGCGCAAATCCTTTTCCGTGAACGGCCCGGCCCGCGAGATCAGTTCGCGCGCGGCGTCCTTCTTTTCCCACACGTTCCACAGCAGTACGCCGCGCACGCGTCCGTCCTTGAGGTAATACACCACGCCTTCGCGGAACGGTTCCTTCCAGTCCTCGATCGTTTGCAGGCGAGCATCCAGCTCGCCCACCGCTTCGTAGCCGAGATCGAACAGGTCGGAATAGAAGTACGGCAGGTGCGTGTAGGACGCGTCCGCGCCGGCCATGTTGGCGCCTGCGTGCTCGCCCATCGTCAGCGCGGCGTCCTCGTGTTCGACGCGGCGCCGCTCTTTCAATGTCGCATCCGGATAGTTCGCCGCGTCGCCCGCCACCCAGATGTCCGGCGCCGCGCACAGTCGCTCGTCGACGACGATGCCGTTGTCGACATTCAATCCGGTCTGCTGCGCGAGCTGCACGTTCGGCGTGATGCCGAGACCCGCCACGACCCATTCCGCCTCCACGCTGCCGCCGTTTTCCAGTTGCAACGTGACGCCTTCGTCCGTGGCGGTGCCGCCCTTGACGCGCGCATGCGTGCGGATTTCCACGCCTTTCTCGCGGAAGTAATTAGTGACGAATTCGGCCAACGCGCGCGGGTAGACGCGTTCGCCGATGAAATCGCCGTCGACCAGCAACGTGACGCGCGCGCCGTTCATCGCCAGCGCCGCGGCGAGTTCGCTGCCGATGAAACCCGCGCCGATCACCGCCGCGCGCAGTCCGGAGTGCAGCGCATCGCGCAACGCGTGGTAGTCGTCCAGCGTGCGGTAGTAGATCACCCGGTCGCCGCCCAACCCGGCGATGCGGCGCGGTGTACCGCCGGTCGCGATCAGCAGCTTGGCATAACGGAAGTGGTCGCCGTGGTCGTCGCGGACGGTCTTCGCCTGCGCGTCGATCGCGGTGGCGTGGCGGCCGGGAAACAGCGTGGCGCGCAGGCTTTCGATGTCGCGCCAGATCTGTTCGGGCGACTTTTTGCCCGTCCACAGGTCCTTGCTGAGCGGCGGGCGGTCGTAGGGCGGATGCGGTTCGGCGCCCAGCAGCGCGATCGTTCCTTTCCGGTCGCGCGACCGGATTCCCTTGGCGGCTGCAGAACCCGCCATGCCGGCGCCCAGAATCAGGTAATCGAAGGAATGTTCCATAGATGTCTCCCTTGCGAGCATCCATGATCGCACGATCAAAAAGCGGACATCCGCGACCGCACTTTCAATATCATTGCCTCGCCGTGCGCACGTTCAACGGCGGCATCGCGTAGCCGGACGTGGCGCGCCAGGGATTGATGTCGAGCCCGCCGCGGCGGGTGAAACGCGCGTACACACTCAAGCAGCGCGGTGCGCAGCGCGCCATCAGGTCGACAAAGATGCGCTCCACGCATGCCTCGTGGAAACCGCAGTGTTCGCGGTAGGAAATCAGATAACGCAGCAAGCCCGCGCGATCGATCGGCGCGCCGATGTAGCGGACCTGCACCGCCGCCCAGTCCGGTTGTCCCGTCACCGGGCAGTTGGAGCGGAACAGCCGCGTGGTCAGCGACTCCTCGATCTGCCGCGCGCGCGGATTGACGTGCAGGTGCTCCGGTTGCGGCGGACCGTAGTCGCCGATCGCGATGTCCTGTTGGTCCAGGGAGGCGCCCGGCAACTCCGCGACCGCCTGCGCGGAAAAGTCTTCCGACTCGATCAGCGTGATCTCCACCGGCGCATCGGCGGCCTGGCCGAGATCGCGCGCGATCTCATTGCGCAGATCGAGTGCATCATCGAAACGCGTCTGCGCGTACGCGTTCAAATACAGCTTCAGCGATTTGGATTCGATCAGATTCGGCGAATCGGCAGGCACGCGCAGTTCCGCGATCGCCACGACGGGTTTGCCGCGCGCGTCCAGCCATGACAGTTCGTAGGCGTTCCAGATGTCGACGCCGACGAAGGGCGGCGCTTGCGCGTCGATACCGATTTCCTTGCGCGCCTGCGCGCGTGGAATCGCAAACAACACGCGCGCATCGGGTGAGGAGGGCGCCTCGGTTTGCCGTCCGAGCGGCGAACCGGTCACATCCTTGTGCGATTCGAGCGGCATCCGGCCATTGTACGCCCGGTCGCGATTACGGCATCAACACGAAGTGTGCAATCGCGTGGGCGACTTCGCGCGGACGCTCGAGGATCGACATGTGGCCGCAGCCGTTGAGCTCGGTCACGCTGATCCTGGGCACGGAAGTCAGCTTGCTGCGGATCGAATCCAGCGCAGAGATGTCGATGATCCTGTCTCGACGGCACCAGATCGCCAAGGTCGGCGCCGTTACCTTCGGAAGCGCATCGACGAGGATGTCGCGCTGGTCCGGTGCCATCAGTTGCGCGAACACGCGATGGTCGAAGGCGCGATTTTGGCGCGCCCGTGCGACCAGCACGTCTTCGAATCGCGAGGGCAACCACGGCGGATCCTCGAAACCGAGCTTGCCTGCGCGTTCGAGGTCGGCGCGGTTTTCGATCGCCAGCGGATCCCTCCCGGCCTTCGCCTCTCGCATGAAGGCGTCGTCCTTGAACGGTGCTCCGGCACTGTCGATCAGGATCAAGGCGCCGACATCCTGGCGATACTTCGATGCGTACACACCCGCAATCGCGCCACCCATCGAATGCCCCGCGACGGCGACGCCGCCCAAGTTCAATTTCTCGACGAATGCGCGCAGGCGATCGGCTTGCGCGGAGTAATCGTAATCGGCGTTCGCATCGCGCGAGGAGTCGCCCCAGCCCGGCAGGTCCGGAATGATCACGCGGAAGTTGGGCGTCAGGTACTGCGCGACCGGCAACCAGACCTCCTTGCCGTCGCCGTAACCGTGCAACAACAGCAGCGCCGGCCCCTTGCCGCCTTCGTAGTACGACCAGCGCGTGTCGCCGGCCTGCACGGATTTTTCGCGGACGTGCGCCTGTCGCGCTCGCCAATCCACCTGTGCCTGCATCAACCATTGCGGCGCCGCGAAATAGATCACGATCAGCGCCAGCACGATCAGTCCCAGCAGGGCGCCCAGGATTCTCAGACGCCGCATGACGCGGCGGATTACCAGGGTGCCCTGCGACTCGTCCATGTTCAGTGCCTCGCCGCCTTGGGCTTCGGCGCGGCTTTCGCTTTCGCGAACACCCGTTCGATCGCCATGCGCGTGATCGGGTGATAGCCGTCTTTCGCTTTCGCATAAACCTGTTCCGCGAAGGCCAGGCCGTCCGGTGTTTTCGCGAACGCCGAATACACGGGCAAGGTGAGATAGATGCGGCCGATGCGAGTCATGTGCTCGGCCGCTGCGTTCCACGCCGCCTTGTCGCCTGCTGCGATCGCGTGCACGTACCAGCGCATGCCGATGTCCGCATTGGGCGTGCCGGTGAGGTGCCAGGCCGCGTCGAGCTGCTGCATCTGCGCGAGCTTGGGCGCATCGGGCAGGCGGTCGAGGAAATACATCCACTCCTGAGTGTTCCAGCCCTTGGCGTCCAGCTCGCCGGCAGCGAGTTTGCCCGCAACGAATTGCGCGCGCCCCCTGTCGATGGCGTCGAACCGCGGCGACCGCGGGATCGGCGCATCTTTCGGGATGCCCGTGCCGTAGACCCACTCCTTCACCTCGTCCCACGACATCCTGCCGGGATACTTGTCGATCAGGTTCGCCTTCAGGTAATCGAGCATCTGCTCGGTGGTGATGCTGTGCCAGGCGAAGTGATCGAAATAGCTTTTCAACCAGGTGTCGAAATTCTCGCGCCCGAAGCGCTGCTCCAGCGTGCGCAGGAACCACGAGCCCTTGTCGTAGGCGACGTCGGAAAGTTCGTCGTCTGCGTCGATCTTGCGCGGCTGCGGCGCGAGCCGCTGCGCGTTGGCCGGCATCGTGCCGATTTCCTTCTGCAGGTTGCGCTCGGCCAGCAGCACTTCCTCGTCCGCGAGCGTCTTGCCGTACAGGTTTTCGGTGATACGGCCCTGCACGTAGGTGGTGAAGCCCTCGTTCAACCAGCCATCGCGCCACGTTGCCATCGTGACGAGATTGCCCGACCACGAATGCGCGAGTTCATGCGAGACGACGCTGACCAGGCTCTTGTCGCCGACGATGATCGTCGGCGTGGCGAAGGTCATGTTGGGATTTTCCATGCCGCCGAACGGAAACGATGGCGGCAACACCAGCAGGTCGTAGCGGCCCCAGCGATACGGACCGTAAAGTTTCTCGGCGGTCGCGATCATCTTTTCGGTGTCCTGGAATTCGTGCGCGGCCTTGTCGACCACGGAAGGCTCCGCATACGCCGCGCTGCGCGGGCCGGTTTCGCGCACGGCGATATCGCCGGCCGCGATCGCCAGCAGGTACGAAGGCACCGGGTGCGACTGGGTGAATTCGAAATGGCCGTCCAGCGCATGTTTGGGATCATTCGGCGCGCTCATCAGCACACGGAGGTTCTTCGGTGCGGTGACGGCGGCATGCCAGGTGAAACGGATCGCCGGCGAATCCTGGCAGGGCACCCACGAACGCGCGTGGATGGATTCGGATTGCGAGAACATGAAGGGAAGCTTCTTGCCCGCGGTCTGCGCGGGATCGAGCCACTGCAGCCCGGAGGCGTCGGGCGAAGTCGAGTAGGCGATGCGCACCTGCGTCGCGCGCCTGGGCATTTCGATCGTCAGCTTGCTCCCGAGCGATTTGTCGGCGGGGGCGAGCGCGTACTTCAGCGGCGCGGCATTGCCGTTCGCGCCGACCGTATCGATGCGCTCGATGTGCAGGTCGCGCGTATCCAGCACCAGTTGCGTGGCGGACGGATTTTTCCAGTCCAGTTGCAGCGTGGCCGTGCCGTTCAACTCCTTCTTGCCGAAATCGACGGCGAGGTCCAGATCGATGTGTTTCACAACGACCTGATCGGGTTGCGCATACGAATGCGGCTCGGCCGCGGATGCGGCAAATGGCAAGAGCAAGATGATCGGTGCGACAAGAAGACTGCGGAACATCGCCAACTCCAGGTACGAGTGGACTTTCGGAGGAATAGCCGAGTATGCCACCGGTGCGCCGGCAAGGCCCGTGCGGAAAGCCGCGGGCGCTCTTTCGGTCCGCATCGCCTAAAATACGTCGTCCACGCACGCGGAGCGACGCCATGTACACGCTTTACATCGCCAATCGGAATTATTCGTCGTGGTCGCTGCGTCCGTGGATCCTGCTGCGCGAGCGCGGCATCGCCTTCGAGGAGAAGTTGTTCCAGTTTGACAGCGGATCGAGCTGGGAGACTTTCCGTACTTTCTCCCCGAGCGGCAAGGTGCCATGCCTCATCGATGGCGACACGACCGTCTGGGATTCGCTGGCGATCGCGGAATACCTGGCCGAGCGCCATCCCGGGGTCTGGCCGGCCGAGGCGAAGGCGCGCGCCTTCGCGCGCTGCGCAGCGGCGGAGATGCACTCGGGTTTTTCCGCGCTGCGCGAGCAGTGCACGATGAACTGCGGCATCCGGGTGAAACTGCACCGCATCGGCGACGCCTTGCAACGCGACCTCGCGCGCATTTCGGAATTGTGGAACGAAGGCCTGCAACGCTTCGGCGGCCCCTTCCTCGTGGGCAGCGAATTCAGCGCGGCCGATGCGTTCTACACGCCGGTGGCTTTCCGCATCCAGACCTATTCGCCGCCACTGGACGACACGGCGCTTGCCTACGCACGGCGACTGCTGGCATTGCCGGCGATGCGGGAGTGGTACGACAGCGCGCTCGCGGAAACCTGGCGCGATGAAGCGCACGAGGAAGAAGTGCCGTGCTGGGGCGAGATCGTCGAGGATTTGCGCGCGGCCTGATGCGCGATCAAACCTTGTAACCGCGATGCACCGCCACGACCCCGGCGGACAGGTTGCGCACCTGCACGTTGCGGAAGCCGGCCGCTTCCATCATCGCGCGCAGCGTGTCCTGATCGGGGTGCTTGCGGATGG
>DASXWZ010000058.1:0-17595 GCA_036503375.1 Rhodanobacteraceae bacterium
CCGCCCAGTTTGCGCACGCTGCCTTCCAGCAGGTGCGCTACGCCAAGCGCCTGTCCGATCGCGGAGCTGGACAGCTTCGAGTCGAGAAATTGGAACGAGGAATTGCGGCTGATGACCTTCAGACCGTCGAACTGCGACAACGCGGTGATCAGGTCTTCGGACAATCCGTCGGAAAAATACTGCTCATCCTTTGCATCGCTTTCATTGGCCATCGGCAGTACCGCGACGGATTTCTGCGGAATCGCAGACGAGAACGCGGTGACGTCGTTCGCCGGCCCGGCGCCCTTGTGCCAGACGAACAGGTTGGTGAGCAGCAATACCACCGCGATCCCGAGCACCGCGATGATCCACTTGTCCAGTTTGCGTCCGGTCGAACGCGTGATCGACGCATCCGCCGCGATCTCGCTCTCGCGCTTCAGACCCTGCGGCGTGAATTCATAGAACCAGGCGAACCCGACCCAGAACGGAAACCCGATCACCGCCGCGATCACGAACCAGCGCGCGATCCATCCGTAGTCACCGAACAGCGGCAGCAATTGTGCCAGGCCCTGCGCCAGCGCCCACACCGCGCCCGCGTACAGCACCACCGCGCGCAGCACGTTGCGGCGCTTGAGTTCGGCGAAAGATGAGGACCGCGCGCTCATGGCAGGTCGAATTTTTCCGGCGTGTAAGGCAACCCCATTTTCTTCAGCACAGCCTTGAAACGCGGTTCGTCGCGAACGGAATCGAACTCCGGGTGCCACAGCAATTGCGGAATCGTGCCGTGGATCGCATCCGCGTCGAGCACGGCCAGAGCGCGATCGGGTTCACCCAGCCGCATCAGGAACCAGGCACGCACGATGGGATCGCGCGGCAGCGCACTGTCGGCCGGGACGTTCTCCAGGCTCTGCACGGCGCGGGTCCTCAAGGCGGGATCGGCGATGCCCCGGATCAACAGTGCATTGGCCTCCGGGTCGGCACCAATGAGCGCGGCGGCTGCACGGGCCTGCGCTTCCGCTTCCGGATAGCGATGCAGATTTAAGTAGGTCAAGATCGCGGTGCGATGCACGAACATGCTTTCGGGGTGGGCGGCCAGAATGGTCTTGACCTGCGCGGCGGCCGTGGCCGGGTTGTCGAGATGCAGGATCAATCGCAACTGGACACGAATCATGGCGCTTGTTCCGGACAGCGGATCGCGTTGCAACGCACGGTCAAGCACCTTCAATGCGGGTCGGAGTTGGCCGACCGCATCCAGGAACTGCGCGTATTGATTCAGCGCTTCGGCATCGCCCGGCGCGAGCGTCAACGCCCGTTGCAGGGAGCGATCCGCCGCGGCCCAGCGCATCTGATTGCTGTACACCACCCCCTGCGCCACATGCGCCAAGGCATTGTTCGGATCCAGCGCCAAAGCTCGCTCCGCAGACTTCAAGGAGTCCGCATAAGCGATCTTCGCCGGATCGGGCGCGTAGCTCGGCAACAGCGCCTGGGCTTCGGCCAATGCAGCCCACGCCTGCGCGTAATCCGGATCGATCGCCACGGCCTCCCGGAACGCGCCAACCGCTTCGCTCATCGAGCGCGCGGCCAGCAAGGTCAGACCGCGCAAATAGAAATCGTGCGCACGCGGGTCAACTGCTTTCTGCGCGACCAGCGGATGTCCACCGCCACCCGCCAATTGCACCTGCAACTTGTCGGCGATGGCCTTGGAGATTTCATCTTCGACCGCGAAGATGCTGGTGAGCTTGCGGTCGTACTTTTCCGACCACAGGTGGTAACCGCTGCGCGTGTCGATCAACTGTGCGGTGATGCGCACCTCGTCGCCCGATTTTTGCACGCTGCCTTCCAGCACCGTGGCGACATCCAGAACCTGGCCGACCTTGCGCAGATCTTCGGCCTTGCCCTTGAACGCGAATGCTGAGGTGCGTGCGGCGACCTTCAGGTTGGGCACCTGCGCCAGCGCGTCGAGGATTTCCTCGGTGATGCCGTCGCTGAAGTAGTCGTTCTTCGGATCGCCGCTCATGTTGACGAAAGGCAGCACCGCGATCGATTTGGCCGCGATCGGCATATTCACGTCGATCATGACTCTGGTCGAGCTGCGCTCGAATCGCCACAGCAATGTACCGCCGATCGCCAGCAACAAGGCGAGGATGACGATCTCCGTTCCGCTGACACGCTGCACGCCGCGCTCGCCGTGATACCACGCCAGCACCAGCACCACGACAAAACCGACCGCGAGCGCGAGGATCAGCAGCTTCTCGATTTGATCCGGCCACCCGAATCGTTGCGCGACGATGTCCACGCCCTGCAGCAGCGCGAACGCGAACGCCACGTATGCGATCGCCCACCGCACCAGCTTGCGCTGCTTCAGGCGGGCGACGAACTCAGCCATGCTTGCTCCCGCACACCTTGGCGTAATACGGGTCCGTGGTCTTCATCCTCTTGACCACCGCGATGAAGCGCGGCCCGCAGCGGATCGGATCCACCGCCGGCAACATGATCGCCCAGTCGGCATAGCCATTGATGCCTGTTTTCGCCTCGTGCTCGAGAAATTCGAGCGCCAATTCGGGCTCGCCCAACTGCACGATGACGCCAACCACGTCATAGTCCTGCAGCGCGTTGTCGCTGCCCGGATCAAGGTTGCTGTTGAAGGGTAAGGCGGCATAACGAACCGCCAGGGCATGGCGATCACCGCGGCCGGCCAGCGCCTCGGTCAATTCGCGCCCCTGTGCAGCGGCGGCGGAATTTTTCACCGCGGCGAGCCGTTCCAGCATGGTTCGCGCTTCGGCGAAATCGTGCAGGCGCAAATCGACCATGGCGACATCGTCCAGACAGCCTGCATAAGCGGGAGCAAAAGCCAGTATGCGCATGCAAACCGTTCTGGCTTCGGCATCACGGCCGAGCGTGCGCAACAGGAAGGCGCGATTTTCGGCCACGATCAGAGAGCGTGGATCGAGCGATGAAGCGCGTTCGAGCGATGCAAGGCCGCCCGTGAGATCGCCATTGCTCATCAGCAGGGTGCCCCGCCATTGGTAGGCCGTTGCGAAAGACGGCCGCAACGCAATCGCGCGGGCCAACAGTGCATTCGCGGTGGCCCTTCGCAGCTGATACGCCGCGACGTTTCCCAGCGCCGCATAAGCTTCGGGCGAAGAGGGGTCCTGCCCCAATGCGCGCTCGGCGGTATCCGTCGCTCGCGCCAAAGCTTCCACAAACGGAATGCGCGCGCTGTAATCGCCTATGATCGAGTAAAACAGCGCTTGCCCCGCGTAGCCTTCCGCGAACCCGGGATCGGCCTGGGTGCTTTGATCGAACAGCTCGATCGCTTGCCACAATGCATCTTCGCGCCGTTGCTGCCACAGCGCGATACCGCGCAAGTAAAGGTCATACGCTTTCAGATTCGTCGTGCCGACCGAATTCTTCTCCGGTTGCGGCGCGCCGGCGAGCTTGACTCTCAGTGCGTCGCCGATGGCTTTGGCGATTTCGTCCTGGATCGCGAAAATGTCCTTGAGTTCGCGGTCGTAGCTCTGCGACCAGACTTCATCATCGGTCGCGGCATCGATCAATTGCGCGGCGATGCGCACGCGATCGCCCTGCTTGCGCACGCTGCCTTCCAGCACCATGCGCACGCCGAGCGCGCGGGCAATGGCGGGAATTGCCATCGCCTTGCCCTCGAACGAGAACGACGAAGTCCGCGCGGCGACGTGCAGATCGGGCACGCGCGCCAGCACATTGAGGATTTCCTCGGCCACGCCAGCGGAGAAATATTCGTTGTCCTTGTCGCCGGACATGTTGACGAACGGCAGCACGGCGATGGACTTGCGGTCAGCGCTCACCGCATCCGGATTCGCAGTGCTCGAACCCGCAAGCGATGAAGCAGCCACATTGCGCTCGAATCGCCACAACAACCCGCCGTCGATCGCCAGCAACAGCGCGAGGATCACGATCTCCGTTCCACTGACTTTCTGCGCACCGCGCTCGCCGTGATACCACGCCAGCACCAGCGCGATCACGAAGCCGAGCGCGATGGCCGCGAACGCCACCTGCATCACCCGATGCGGCCAGTCGTAACTATCCACCGCAAGGCCGAGTGCCTGCAACGCGATCCAGCCCGCGGCGAGATACGCCAGCGACCACTGCACCAGCTTGCGTTGCTTGAGTCGCGCGATGAATCCGGTCACGGCGAAGCTCCGATCCTTGTGGCCATCGGCTGCGCTGCGGAATATTTCTTCAGAAGTGCCTGGAAGCGCGGGTTGCGGCGCAGCGGATCCCACATCGGATCGAGTTCGAGGCGCTCGATGCTCACCGTTTCGCCGGCGGGAATCGACAGGAGCTTTTGCAGCAAGTCGATCGCCTGCTCCGGCTGGCCGGCGTGCGCCTCGATTTCGGCCAGCCCCTCCAATTGGAATGCGCCGAAATAGGCATCTTTCGCGAGCGGAAGCGCTTCGCTGGCGTGGCGCGCCGTGGCGATCGCATCGGCATTGCGTCCCAGGCAGACCTCAATCCAGCTCAGCCGCTGCAACGGACCCAGCGCGTCGGGATTTTTGGCCAGATCGGCATCCAGCAGCGGTTTGAGCTTGACGCATTCCGGCCAGATGCCGGCTTGTCGGCCCGCGACCATCCCGATGACCACGCGCGCCACGCGGCTGATCAGGCGTTCCTCGTTTTTCGTCGTCGGCACCGCGTCCCAATCGCGCAAGGCAGCGTCGAATTTCCGGTCGAAGAAATCCGGGTAAGCACGCGGGCCGATGAGGTTGTAGGAATCGCCCGCTATGGTGTACGTCAGGCGCCAATTGTTCGTCCCCGCGGAGGCCGTGCGGGCCTTGGCCACATCGCCGAATCCGAACAACAGCGCGCGCACCAGAAAATCACGCGCGTCCTCGTAATCCGGATCGATTGCAAGCGCCCGGTTCAGTTGCGCAAGCGCCTCCGGATAACGACGCAAAACCTCGTACGTAATGCCATATTCCCCCCAGTTCTGTCGGTCTGCCGGCGCTAACGTCAGCACGCGCTGGAATTGGGTCAACGCTTGGTCGAACTGCCCGCGGCGACGCAAGATATACGCCAGCCCCTGCGCCGCGCGCTCGTTGTTCGGGGCCAGTTGCAAGGTGCGCTGGAACTGCGCCGTGGCGTCGTCGTAACGACGGAAGCCCCAGTAGTAGTAGTACGCCAGCGCCAGATGCACATCGGGCAGTTCGGGTGCCAGCGCGAGCGCGCGATCGACCGTGGCCTTGACCTCGCCCAGTTGTTCGGGGGAAAGGTGTTTGGCAAACCAGTGACCGGCCATCCGGTTGTAAGCCAGCCGGGCATAAGCCAGAGCAAAGCCGGGGTCGAGCACAATCGCCTGGCGGTAGGCGGCGTCCGCAGCCAGGAAGTCGGGCTCCCGATAGGAGTCGATAGCCTTGTACGCCAGCGACTCGGCTTTCAGGAACGCGTCGTACGCGGCCGGATTCTGGGTCGGCACCGCGGAGACGTTCTGCTGTTCGGTCTGGGTGATCTTGGCCTTCAACGCATCGGCCACCTTCTGCGCGACTTCGCCTTCCACGCCGAAGATGTTGTCCAGCGTGCGCTGATAACTTTCTGCCCAGAGATGGTTGTCGGAGCGCGCGTTGATCAACTGCACGTTGATCAAGACCTGATTGCCGGCCTTCTGCACGCTGCCTTCGAGAATCGTGGCCACGCCGAGTTGCTGCGCGATGGCTTTCAGATTGTCCGGATGGCTTTCGTATTTTTCGGTCGAGGTGCGCGAGATCACTTTCATGTCGCCGATCACGGCGAGCTTGGTGAGGATCAAATCCTGCATCCCATCGGCGAAATACTGATTGCCCTTGTCGGTCGAAAGATTCTCGAATGGCAGCACCGCGATGGACTTGGCGGGGATATTCGCAAGCACATCAGGATTAACTGCGGAGGGCCGCAACCCGGCGCCTTTGTGCCAGACGAACAGATTGGTGAGCAGCAATACCACCGCGATCCCGAGCACCGCGATGATCCACTTGTCCAGTTTGCTTCCGGTCGAACGTGCGATCGACGCATCCGCCGCGATCTCGCTCTCGCGCTTCAAACCCTGCGGCGTGAACTCGTAGAACCACGCGAATGCGATCCAGAACGGAAACCCGATCACCGCAGCGATCACGAACCAGCGCGCGATCCATCCGTAGTGGCCGAACAGCGGCAGCAATTGCGCCAGGCCCTGCGCCAGCGCCCATGTTGCGCCGGCGTACAGCACCGCCGCGCGCAGCACGTTGCGCCGTTGCAGTTCGGCGATCAGGCTCATGTCGGAGATCCGGACGAATGCCGCCATCGCATGACGATGTGCTTGCATTGCGGCAGCACGGACACAACCGCCACGCACTCCGATACGCATGGCACCCGCTGGTGTCCTTCGAGGCGCTGCAGGAAACCCGTCATCGCCGCCCCCCATTTCGCGTGGAGTGTAGCCGCGGCGGGTTTGCGCGTGTGGCTAGGGTGGGGTGCGGGCGGAAGCCGGAGCCGGCGGCATCACGCCGACCTTGCGGGCGAAATCGGCGAACCGCGGATCGTCGCGGTACGTGGTGACGAACGGGCTGGTATAGATCTCCACGGCGCCGCCGTCGTGGGTGGCGTAGGCGTGTTCCAGCCATCGGAACATCTCGTCGGGTTGCCCGCGTTGCGCGTAGATGTCGGCGATCTGCGAACCGGCGTCGTCGGCGTCGCTGGCGATCAATTGCCGGAGCGACGCATCCGACAACGCGCGATCGCCATTGGCCCACGCGGTCAGCGCCAGCGCCCAGTTGCGCCAGAGCGTGTCGGGTTCCAGGCGCGCGGTGGCCGATGCGGCGGCGGTGTCGCCCGCCAGCATCCGCGTCACCGCCAGCCACGCGTGCTGAAAACCGCCCTGCGGTCGCAACTGGATCGCGGTGCGTTCGGCGGCTTCGGCGTCTGTGTAGCGTTTCAATGCGACCAGGCTGATCGCCATGTCGTTCCATGCGCGCGCGGCCAGGGGATCGAGCGTCACCGCCTGCCGATAGCCTTCCACCGCCGCTTCGAAATGGCCGAGTTCCGCCTGCAGCGCGGAGAGCCTGCGCATCGTGTCGGGATTGTGCGGCGACAGTTGCGCGGCACGCCGGTATTCGACCTCCGCCAGCAGCGGTTCCAGATCGAGGTTCTCCAGCACCGCGCCACGAGCAAGATGCGCTTCCGAATTATCCGGTTCCAGTTTCAACGCAGCGGTCGCCGCGTCTTTTGCCGCGGCGGCGATCGAAGTCTGCTCGTCACGCGAAAGCGATTCCGGAAAGTTGCTGACCAGCGTGGTGCGCGTCAACGACAACCGCGCCCACGCATAGGCGTAGGTCGGATCGAGCGCCACGGCGTGTTCGTAGAACTCCGCGGCCCGGCGCAGGTCGCCGGCGGTGTGGCGCTGGTCGTAGAAGTTGCCCTGCAACAGCGCGTTGTAGGCCTCCACGCTGCCGTTCGGAGGAGCGTCCGGTTTCAGTGCATCGCCGTTTTCGCCGAGCAGGGTCGCCTGCAATGCCTGCGCCACCGAATTGGCGATGGCGCTCTGCACCGCGAACACATCCTTCAGCTCGCGGTCGTAGGTCTGCGACCACCGCAGGCTGCCGTCGGAAGCATTGATCAGGGACGCGACGATGCGCACCTTGTCGCCCTGCTTGCGCACCGTTCCTTCGAGCAACGTTGCCACGCCCAGGCGCGCGCCGATGCCGGCGGAATCGCCTTGCTGCGCGCCGCGAAAACGGAACGAGGAGTTGCGCCCGATCACCTTGAGGTCGCGCACCTGGGCCAGCGCGGAAATCAGTTCCTCCGACAGACCGTCGGAGAAATAATCCTGCCGCGCATCGCCGCTCTCGTTGACCAGCGGCAGCACCGCGACGGATTTTCCGGGAATCGCGGCGGAGTCGCGCTTCACGAAACGCTCCGTGGTCAGCAGCAGCACGACCACCACGAGTACGCCGATGATGGCGAAGTCGAGCTTGCGGCCGGTGAGCCGTGCGAGCGACTCGTGCGGCGCGACATCGCGTTCGAGCTTCAGTCCTTCGGGCGTCAGCTCGTACAGCCAGGCGAACGCCAGCGCGAACGGAAAGCCGGCCAACGCCGCGATGATGATCCACCGCACCACCCAGTTCGCATGCACGTCGAACACGGGAAAGACGGCGAGGGCGATCTGCACCAGCAGCCAGATGGCCGCGGCGTACAGCGCCGCGGCGCGCAACACGTTGCGGCGGCGCAGTTCGGCGATGAATCCGGTCGCGCCCATCTTCCCGCTCCCGCCTTGCGCAAGAGCCCCGATGGCAGACAGTTTCCGCGCAAGCGAAATCCGGCGCAACCGCGCGCCGGATTACCGCTTCAGGATTGAGGCGCCGGTCTCAGTGCTGGCTGGCCGGCTGCCCGACTTTGGCCGGATCGCGTGCCGACGTCGGCTTGCCGCCGCCGCTGTCGGGCGGGTTGCCGGAAGGCATGCGCCAGTCGCGCGGCGGCCCCGGCTCGCGCCCGTCCATGATCGCTGCGATCTGTTCCTTGTCGATGGTCTCGTACTGCAACAGCGCGCGCGCCATCGCGTGCAACTTCTCGATGTCGTCGGTGAGTATCTGACTGGCGCGCTGATACGCACCATCGATCACGCCGCGCACCGCGATATCGATCTTGCGCGCGGTCTCGTCCGAGACATTCTTGTGCTGCGTCACCGAGCGGCCTAGGAAGACCTCGTCTTCCTCGTCGCTGTAGGTCATCGGCCCCAGATCGTCCGACAGACCGTACTTGGTGACCATGTCGCGCGCCAGTTGCGTGGCGCGCTGGATGTCGTTGGACGCGCCGGTGGTGACCTTGTCCTCGCCGAAGATCAGCTCCTCGGCCACGCGGCCGCCATACAAACTGGCCAGGCGCGAATGCAGCGACATCTTGCTGTGACTGTAACGATCCTGCTCCGGCAGGAACATCGTGACGCCCAGCGCGCGTCCACGCGGAATGATCGTGACCTTGTGCACCGGATCGTGCTCCGGCACGGACAGGCCGACGATCGCATGACCGGCCTCGTGATACGCGGTGAGTTTCTTCTCGTCCTCGCTCATGATCATCGAACGCCGCTCGGCGCCCATCATGATCTTGTCCTTGGCGCGCTCGAAATCCGCCATGTTGACGTCGCGCGAATTGCTGCGCGCGGCGAACAGCGCGGCCTCATTGACCAGGTTGGCGAGATCGGCGCCGGAGAATCCGGGCGTGCCGCGCGCGATCACCATCGCGTCGACGTCGGCGGACACCGGTACCTTGCGCATGTGGACTTTGAGGATCTGCTCGCGGCCGCGCAGGTCGGGCAGCGGCACGACGACCTGGCGATCGAAACGGCCCGGCCGCAACAACGCGGGATCGAGCACGTCGGGCCGGTTGGTGGCGGCGATCACGATGATGCCTTCGTTGCCTTCGAAGCCGTCCATCTCAACCAGCAATTGATTGAGCGTCTGCTCGCGTTCGTCGTGCCCGCCGCCCAGGCCCGCGCCGCGATGGCGGCCGACCGCGTCGATTTCATCGATGAAGATGATGCATGGCGCGTGCTTCTTGGCCTGCTCGAACATGTCGCGCACGCGCGCGGCACCGACGCCGACGAACATCTCGACGAAATCCGAACCGGAGATCGAGAAGAACGGCACTTTCGCTTCGCCGGCGATGGCCTTCGCCAGCAGCGTCTTGCCGGTGCCCGGTGAGCCGACCATCAGGACGCCGCGCGGAATCTTGCCGCCGAGCTTGGTGAACTTGGAGGGATCGCGCAGGAATTCGACCAGCTCGCCGACTTCGTCTTTCGCTTCCTCGCAACCGGCGACGTCGGCGAAGGTGACCTTGACCTGGTCCTCGCCCTGCAATTTCGCGCGCGAGCGGCCGAAACTCATCGCGCCGCGCCCACCGGCGCCGGCCTGCATCTGTCGCACGAAATAGAACAGCAAGCCGAAGATGAACAGGAATGGCAGGTATTCAATCAGCACGCGCATCAGAGAGAAGCCGTTGTCGCCGGGCTCCTGGGTGGTCTTGACGCGATGGGAATCCAGCAAGTCCTGCAATTTGTCGTCACCGAAAACCGGCATCACGGTATGCAGGGTGCTGCCGTCCTTCAGCTTGCCGGTGATCACGGTCGGCACGGAAGGACTCGCCGAGATCGCCGACACGTTGTCGTTCTTCACCTGCTGCACGAATTCGGTGTACGACATCTGCTGGTCACCGCCGGTCAACTTCGGCGACAGCGACTGGTACACGACGATCAGCACCACCGCGACGATCAGCCACAGCAGCGCGTTCTTGGCGATGTCGTTCATCGGGGGTCTCATGCGGCGGTTCCCTCGCTCGACTCCGCACCTGCCTGTGCGGGATGGATGCGCAGGCCGGTGGCCAGCGCGTAAACCTCGCGCGAACGCGCGCGCGAGGCCTTGGGTTTGCGCAGTGTCACGCGTGCGAAGTCCGCACGCAAGCCGCGCAGGTAGTCATCGAAACCTGTGCCCTGGAACAGCTTCACCAGAAACGACCCTCCGGGTTTCAACCAGTTGCGAGCAAAGTCTAACGCCAATTCAGCCAAGTGCATCGCCCGCGCCTGGTCGGCCACCCCTATGCCGCTGATATTGGGCGCCATGTCACACAGCACAAGGTCGCTCCGCTGACCGTTCAGCCGGGCTTGCAGCGCCTCCAGCACGGCGTCTTCACGAAAGTCGCCCTCGATGAACTCCACCCCGCCGATACCCTGCATCGGCAGGATATCGAGCGCGATCACCCGGCCTTTGTCGCCCAGTCTTTGTTTGACCACCTGCGACCAACCGCCGGGAGAGGCACCGAGGTCGACGACCGTCATGCCGGGCTTCAGCAGGCGATCGCGCTCCAGCAGTTCCTCCAGTTTGAACGCCGCGCGCGAACGCATGCCCTCCGCCTGCGCACGCTTGACGTACGCGTCGTCGAAATGTTCTTTCAACCAGCGGGCGCTGCTTTTGCTTCGTGCGGCCATGTTGATCTGCTTGCGAAATGGTGCACAGGTGTGTTGCTTGTCGTGGAAGTCCGTTGAACTTCGCTTTGGCCCTGCCCTTCAAGAGGAGGCTTGGGTGGGGATGGGGATCGCCGGCGAAACTCCAATTTGTCGACTGCATGATACCCTTTCAAACCTTCGTTTCCGGTTCTCCTGGCATCACGATGCCCCTCACGCCGTCACAGCGCCGCTACCTGCGCGGTCTTGCTCATCCGCTGAAACCCGTGCTGCTGCTCGGCGGCAAGGGCGTGACGCCGGCCGTACTCGCCGAACTCGAGCATGCACTTGACGACCACGAATTGATCAAGGTGAAACTCGCCGGCGAGGATCGCGAAGAACGCGTTTCTTCATTGACACAACTGTTGGATGCATCCGGCGCGGAGAACGTTCAAACGATCGGTCATGTCGCCGTGCTGTACCGGCGCAATCAGGAACAACCGAGGATCGCGTTGCCGCGGTGATGCCGAGACTCGGGACTCGGGACTCGGGACTCGGGACTCGGGACTCGGGAAGCATAAACCTCATCGTCATTCCGGGGCCGCCGCAGCTTCATCGCGGCGGAACCCGGAATCCATTTTGATCTTGCTCCCAATCGGACAGCAAAAATGGATTCCGGCTTTCGCCGGAATGACGATTGACCGAAGATCAGAAAATGGAACTCACCCTCGACCGTCCCGAAGATTTCCTTTTCATCCGCCGTGCGGACGCACACGCGGTGACGGTGGTCGATCGCGAAATCGTCACGAGCTTCATCCTGACGCGCGACCGCGCGATCGAGGACTGGAACGTCACCGATGTCGCTGCGCTGACGCCGCAGCAGCTCGAACCGATCCTCGAGTTGAAGCCGGACGTGGTGCTGCTGGGCAGCGGGGTGCGCCAGCAATTTCCCTCGCAGGCCGTGCTCGGCGCGTTCCTTCAACGAGGCATCGGCGTGGAAGTGATGGACAACGCCGCCGCCGCCCGCACGTGGAACGTGCTGGCCGGCGAAGACCGTAACGTCATCGCCGCATTCGTTCTTTCGTAGCCCGTATGGAGCGAAGCGGAATCCGGGGCCTTTCGAAGGAGTCCCGGATTGCGGCGCTGCGCGCCTTCATCCGGGCTACGCAGGCTGGCCGGCGAAGGCCGCAACGTGGGTCGCGGCGTTCGTTCTCTCGTAGCCCGGATGGAGCGAAGCGGAATCCGGGGCCTTTCGAAGGAGTCCCGGATTCCGGCGCTGCGCGCCTTCATCCGGGCTACGCTGGCTGACACGGCTAAATCACCAAGGCCGCACTCAATGTCAACAAAGCAATTCTAGAAATTTCGTCATAACCGTTCGATCAATAATAAACTACCGCCCCGGCAAATAATCCGTGGGATCCACCTGCTTGCCGCTCTTGCGGATTTCAAAGTGCAGCTCCTCGCGCGGCGCACCGCTGGAGCCCATCTCCGCGATCAGTTGTCCCGCACGCACGCGCTGGCCTTCCTGCACCAGCCGCTTGCGGTTGTGGCCGTAGGCGGAGAGATAGTTGTCCGAGTGCTTGATGATGATCAGTTCGCCGTAGCCGATCAGGCCGTTGCCGCTGTACACCACGGTGCCGTCGGCTGCCGCGCGCACCGGATCGCCCGCGCTGCCGGCGATATCCAGGCCCGTGTCGCTGCCGCTGATCACCGCGCCGTCAGCCGGCCACTGCCAGGTCACGCCATCGACCGTGCGTGTGCGGCCGGCGGCAGCGGGCGGCAGCGCTTGCGGATTGGCAATCGTGGTTGATTGGTTGTTCGTACCTTCCGCAGGCGGATTCGCCGCAATGGGTTGCACTTCATTGGAACGCGGCGGCAATGCGCCCGGGCGCGCGACCGGTTGCGATGGATTGGAAGGTGTGCTGCCCTGCGCCAGATTTACCTGCGGCAGATTGGTGACTCCGCTCGAAGACGCGGCGGTTCTTTGCGAAACCCGCCCGCTCGGCGTGCTTGCAGCGGGCGGATTGTTTTCCACCGGACCGAAACCCTGTCCTGCATTTTCATGCGGCGGCTTCGCGGTAGCCGCGACGGATCCGCGCGGCGCGTTGCGCGCGGGGGACATCGCACCTTCGCCCAGCCGCAATACCTGCCCCGGATGGATGATGTAGGGCGGGCCGATGTCGTTGCGTTGGGCGAGAGCGCGGTAATCCATGCCGTGCCTGAAGGCAATGCTGTAGAGCGTGTCGCCGCGCGCAACCACGTAACCTTGTGCGCTCATGCTGCCGTTGGCGTGTTCAGCCGGACGCGGCTGCGTGTTCGCAGTCGATGACGACGAGGATTCGCTGCCCAGCGAACGATCCACCACCGGTGCGGGCGTGGTCGCGCACCCGACGAGCAGAGCGGCGATCAGAACGGTGGTGATGGACAGCGGGATCAGATTTCGCATGGCGCGGCAAGGATAACCGACTCGCCCGGATCTGCGTGACGCCCAATCTCAATTCCGTTCGTCCTGAGCGTAGGGCTCATCTTGTCAAAGATGAGCCGGAGTCGAAGGACGTGCGCTTCGACTTCGCTCGCTGCGCTCGCTACGCTCAGCGCGAACGGATTTTTGATCAACGCAGCCAGAACCAGATCACCACCGCGACGATCAGCGCGACGATCACCCAGCCCGCCGTTTCGATGTGCTTGTGCAGCGCGCGCTCGGCGCGCTCGCCGCCGAGGCGGATCACGCCGGCGACCAGGAACACCCGCTTGCCGCGGCCGATCGCCATGCCGGCGATGAACGGAAGGATCGGCATGCCGACGATACCGCAGGCCCAGGTGGAGACCTTCAGCGGAATCGGCACGAAACCCGCGGCGACCAGCAACCAGAACGCCTTCCACGGATGCGCGTGCGCATCGGCGCCGAGTTGGTGCACCAATGTTTCAAGGTGCGGCAGCCAGCCGATCTGCGCCAGCAACGGTTTCACCGCGCCGAAGGCGTAATGGCCGAGCGCGTAGCCGACGAACGATCCGGCGAGCGATCCCGCCAGACTGATCGCCGCGAAGAGCCACCACTTTTTCGGGCGCGCCAGCGTCATCGGCGCCAGCATGATTTCCGGCGCGACCGGAAAGATGAAAGCCTCGAAAAAACTCAGCGCTGCCAGCCAGATTTCCGCGCGCGGATTGCCCGCCCACGCCAGCGCGCGCTCATAGAGCGGGCGGAAGATCTTCATGCGCGGCAACGCGCCTTCACGTCACGCCGCCCAAAAGCGGCACGAACGACACCTCTTCCAGTTCCTCGCGCAGCCACTCGCCGTTTTCATTCCGCATGCGCGTCAGTTTCTGCTTGCCGGGCGGGCCGAGCGGCGCGACCAGCACGCCTTCGGGCGACAACTGGTCCAGAAGTTTGCGTGGCACCGATTCGCCCGCGGCGGTCAGCACGACCGCATCGAACGGCGCTTCGCCCGGCCAACCGATATTGCCGTCATCATGGCGCGTGCGGATGTTTTCCAGTTTCAGGTTGCGGAATCGCCTTCTCGCCGCACGCAGCAGCTCCTCGATGCGCTCGACCGTGAACACCGTCTCCACCAGCGCCGCCAATACAGCGGCCTGGTAACCGGAGCCGGTGCCGATTTCCAGCACGCGCTTCGGGATGCCGCGCTCGATCAGCAATTCGGTCATGCGTGCGACCACCCACGGTTGCGAGATGGTCTGGCCCAGGCCGATCGGCAGCGCGACGTCCTCGTAGGCGCGCGATGCCAACGCCTCGTCGATGAACAGGTGCCGCGGCGTGGTGCGGATCACGTCCAGCACGCGCGGATCCTTGATTCCTTCTTCGCGCAGGCGCGCGACCAGGCGATCACGCGCGCGCTGCGAGGTCATGCCGCTGCCGTGGTTGTGGGCGGCGCCGAACAGCGCACTCATGCCGCCTCCTCCCCGTCGGCCGGCGTGTCCAGAGCACTCGACAACGCGCCGATCCAGTGAGCCACCTTGTCCAGCGCCTGATAGCGCGTCAGGTCGACATGGATCGGCGTGACCGAAACATAGCCGTTGCGCACCGCGTGAAAATCGGTACCGGGGCCATCGTCTTCCGCGTCGCCGGCCGGACCGATCCAGTACACCAGCCGTCCGCGCGGATCGCGCTGGGGTATGCAGGGCGCGGCGCGATGACGTCGGCCGAGGCGCGTCACTTCGAAGCCGCGGATGTCGTGCCAGTCGCGATCGGGCACGTTGACGTTCAAGATGGTGTCCGCCGGCAGCGGATCGATCAGCAACCGTTTCGTCAGCAGCAAGACCGCGCGCGCGGCCGATTCGTAATGCATGCCTCGGCGGTCGTCGGCCGCCAGCGAAATCGCGATCGCGGGCAAGCCAAGGAAACGTCCTTCCATCGCCGCCGACACCGTGCCGGAGTAGATCACGTCATCGCCGAGGTTGGCGGAATTGTTGATGCCAGACACCACGATGTCGGGCTCGTGCTCGAGCAACCCCGTGATCGCCAGATGCACGCAATCTGTGGGAGTGCCGAATATGCGATAGCGGCCATCCTCCAGTTTCTGCACTCGCACGGGCTGGTCCAGCGTCAGCGAATTGCTCGCGCCCGAGCGGTCGCGGTCCGGCGCGGCGACGATCACCTCGCCCATTTCCGCGAGATGCTCCGCGAGCACGCGCAGGCCGGGTGCTTCCACGCCATCGTCGTTGCTGACCAGAACGCGCATTTTGCTCCCGGGATTCGTCACGAGCGCGGTGTGCGGCCGCTCCACCGTGGACGAGAAGTTTAGCCGATCCGGCCTCTTCCGTTCGCCCCGAGCGCAGGCGTGAAGCGCCGAAGCCGCAGGAACGAACGTGTTTCGACTTCGCTTGCTTCGCAAGCGCAGTTTATGCTGAGCCTGTCGAAGCGCTCAGCACGAACGGAATCCCGCATGCCGCGCAAACGCAAAAACGAACCGACGCACGTCAGCGAGGAAGACTCGCGCCTGTTCCGCGAGGCGATCGGCGAAATCCGTCCGCTCGCTCCGGCGCTGGAATCCGGGCATGCGCGCGCGCCGCCTGCACCACGTCCCGCGATGTTCGAGGCCGACGAAGCCGCGGTGCGCGGCGAGCTGCTGGATTCCGCGATCGATCCCGCCGCGCACGAAGTCGGCGAAGAATTGCTTTACCTGCGCGAAGGCCATTCGCCTGCGCTGCTTAAGCGATTGCGTCGCGGGCATTTCAGCATCGAGGACGAAATCGACCTGCACCAGATGGACGAGCGTACCGCGCGCGCCACGCTGGACGAATTCCTCGCCGGCTGCAAACGACGCGACGTGCGCTGCGTGCGCATCGTGCATGGCAAAGGCTTGCGTTCCGGCAGCGCCGGGCCGGTGCTCAAGCGCATGACCGACCGCGTGCTGCGCAGGCGCGATGACGTGCTGGCCTTCGCCTCCGCGCGCGCCGCGCAGGGCGGCACCGGTGCCGCGGTAGTGTTGTTGCGTGGCTCGCGCCGGCGTTGACGCGCCGGCACGATGCACTGCTTACGGCAAATCCTTGCCCGGATCCGGCTCACCGGCGTCGAGCTTGTCTTTTGGCGGGATGTTTACCCGCTTCATGCCCACTGATTTCAGGTCCGCATTCAGCTTCGCCAGCTCGCCCGATTGCAGCGTCCGCCATTGCCGCCACGCGGCCTCGAGGCGATCGCTTGCGCTAGCCAACACCTGCTGCTGCGCGGGCGTCGGTGCCGTATCGGCGGATTCGGCGTCCGATTCCAGCGCAGCGAGCTGGCCGCTGATCGCCGTGAAATCGCTGGCCTGATCCAATGTTTCCTTCTGCGACGGTTGCAGTTTCGTTTGCAGCGCGGAGATCTCGTCGTGCAACGATTTGTTGGCCGACTTGTCGCCAAGTTGATCGCTCAAGGTGCCCAATTGCTTCGCGACCGCCTTCTGCTGCGCATAACCGACGTAGGCCTTGTCCAGCGCATCACCGACCTCTTGCGAGAACGCCAACGCGGCCTGCAAGTCCGCTTCGGACGTGTGCACGCGCGGATCCATCTTCACCGTCAGCGGCTGGCGCTGCTCGTGGCCGTTTGCTTTCAGCACGACCGTGTATTGCCCCGGCAACACGAACGCGCCTTGCGGCGAAGTCGGGGTGTCTTCGCCGAATACCGCGGCGATCGAATAGTCGTAGCTCGCGGCACGCGGACGGGCGTGACGCAGGTTCCATACAAACCGGTGAAGGCCCGGCGTCGCGGCGGGCATCTTCTCCGGCTGCAGCCAGTCCGCATCGAAATAACGTTCGGCCCGCGGATCTTCCGGCTGGGCATCGCTGGAAAAATGCCGGATCACCACCTTGCCGCTCGCATCCAGGATATCAATCGTCACCGGACCGCGCGTGCGTGTACCGAGCGAGTAATCGATGATCGCGCCATTGGGCGGATTCTTGCCGAGCGGCGTCTCCGGCGGCAACGGCGTGTCCTTGTTGTTGTTGGCGTGCACGCGCAACGCATCGGCCGGCTTGAACAGGTGCAATGGCTGCGAGGCGATGTTCGCATTCCACTGCCGCAGCGGCGAAAGATCGTCCAGCACCCAGATCGCACGGCCCTGGGTTGCGGCGATCAAGTCATCGCCGTGAACCAGCAGGTCGCGCACCCACGCGGTCGGCAGGTTCATTTGCAGCGGCTGCCAGTGATCGCCGTCGTCGAAGGAAACAAATGCGCCTGCGTCGGTGCCCGCGTACAGCAA
>DASXWZ010000059.1:0-2960 GCA_036503375.1 Rhodanobacteraceae bacterium
CCAACGGCATCAATACCGTGCATTCGAAGACGCAAGGCTGGACGGTCGAAGTCGCCTTCACGGATGTCTTCCTCCGCGAACACGGCGCATGGCGCGCGATTTCCGCCCAGGAAACATTGCGCAAACCGCCTCCGGTTCGTCCCGCAACCCATTGATCCAATGCCGTTGCGGCAGGCCATATCCGCCGCTCATCGGCTTGTAGTTGCCGTTTTGATATCAAATTGATATCGTTCGGCCGCCCACAACCCGGAGTCAGCCATGAACGAAACCCCAGCCTCCTCGATCGCCGGCATTCCCACCGCGATCGTGTTCGTGCTGTTGTATCTCTGCTGCGGCGCACTGTTCTTCTTCGGCGGCCTCAGCCACAACCCCGCGTACATCGTGATCGCCGTGATCGCATTCGTGATCATGGTCTTCCTCACCAAAGGCTTCTTCCAGGTGCAGCCCAACCAGGGCGTGGTGATGCAGTTGTTCGGCCGCTACGCCGGCACCGCGCGCGAAACCGGATTGCGCTGGACCAACCCTTTCTACGCGAAGCGGCCCGTGTCGCTGCGGGTGCGCAATTTCGAATCGTCGAAATTGAAGGTCAACGATTCCGACGCCAACCCGATCGAAATCGCGGCGGTGATCGTCTGGCAGGTGGTGGACACCGCGGAAGCCATATTCCAGGTGGACGACTACGAGAACTTCGTCCACATCCAGAGCGAATCGGCGCTGCGACAGATGGCGCAGAGCTATCCTTACGATTCGCACGACGACAAGATTCCGTCGTTGCGCAGCCACGGCGACGAGATCACCACCCACCTGCGCGACGAAATCCAGACGCGGCTCGGCAAAGCCGGTGTGCAGGTCATCGAGGCCCGCATCAGCCATCTCGCCTACGCGCAGGAAATCGCGCAGGCGATGCTGCAACGCCAGCAGGCCGGCGCCATCATCGCCGCACGCACGCGCATAGTGGAAGGCGCGGTCAGCATGGTGCAGATGGCACTGGAGCAGTTGAGCCAGCGCGGCGTGGTGGAGCTGGACGAGGAACGCAGGGCGGCGATGGTGTCCAACCTGCTGGTGGTGCTGTGCGGCGAGCGCGGCACGCAGCCGGTCCTGAATACCGGAACGTTGTATTCGGGTTGACAAACGTCCATGAACATATCCGCTGATTCCTCGAGCGCACTCACTCTTGCGGCTGTCGCCGCAGGAGTGTTCGTGCTGGGTTTCATTATCCGCGTTCGCGGGCCGGAGGGATTCGTACACGGCGTACTCGACTGGAATCGGCTCTCGGGCGAAGACAAGCGTTCGGCCGGACGATTCACCGGCCTGATCCTGTATGGAATGAGCTTTGTATTGCTGATGGTCGCAACGCTGAGATATTCATTTGGTCCAAGGATTTCTCGGTCAACCGAATTCGATCTCATCGTTCCGATCGCCCTGCTCGCTCTCACTCTCATTCTCGTGGCGGGATTGTTGGCATATCGCAAGCGCTACCGCGATCCGGTCAAGAATCAGCATGAGCGCTGACAAGAAATCCTATCCGCTGCGCATCAACCCGCAGGTGCTGGACGCGGTGCAGCGCTGGGCGAACGACGAATTGCGCAGCCTCAATGCGCAGATCGAGTACGTCCTGCGCGACGCGCTGCGCAAGGCCGGGCGGATCAAGCCCGAACCCACCCGATCGAAAGATTGATCCTGGAGAAAGACGATGGCTGCAGACCGACAACGTTTCGAGTACAAGGTGGTCAAAGTCAAACCCGGGTTTTTCGGGTTCAGCGAGGAAAACGCGCAGGAGATGCTCCAGCAACTCGGCAAGGACGGCTGGGAACTGGTCAACGCGGCAACGACGGCCCGCAATTACTTCGGCATGGTGCTGTTCCTCAAACGCGCGCTTTAACCGCTTTCTGACCGCCCCGTGTCTATCCTGCGCGTTTATCAAGGAGAGTCCGCAATGATGAAGATGCGCATCCTCGCCTTCGCGATCGGCATGACGTCCGGCGTTGCCGCACTCGCCCAGACCAGCGGCGGCACGACCGCGGCGCCGAACACCACGCCGCAACAGTCGATCAATGCGTTGGCACCGCAGGCCTCCGCCGCCGCGATCGAATCGTGCAACAGCAAGATGCAGGCACTGCTCGCGGCGCTGGACAAGGGCGACTACCAGGGCGCCGAGATGGACTTCAACGACACCATGAAGGCGGGCCTGACACCCGTCCAGTTGAAGCAGGCCTGGCAATCGTTGCCGACGAAATTCGGCCAGCCGGTTTCGCGCGGATCGGCGCACAACAGCATGAGCAACGGTTACGTCGTGATCACCGTACCGATGACTTACCAGAGCGGCAATCTCGCCGCGCAGATCGCCTGCGGCCCGGACGGCAAGATCGCGGGCTTCCACGCGATGACGTTGCCGGTCGCCGCGCCCGCATCCACTTCCGCAGGCTCGTCCGGCTGATCGCGATGCAGCCGGGGCGCCGGACCGATGACGCGTCGAGGCGTGCAGCCATCGAACGCGCGCATGCGCTGGGCGTGCCGCGCGGCTATGCCCGCGCGCATCGACTGCGGCTGCAGCGCGAACCCGCGCGATTGGCAAGCATCGGACTGGACATTCACGGACGCGAGCAATGGCTGATCCCGTCCGCCGCGCGTGCGTTCACGGCAATGCGAGATGCGGCGGCACGCGACAATATCGAACTGCAGGTCGTTTCCGCCTTCCGCTCGGTCGAATACCAGCTCGGCTTTCTCGAACGCAAACTCGCGCGCGGTCTGAGCATCGACGAAATCCTGCGCGTCAGCGCCGCGCCCGGTTACAGCGAACACCACAGCGGCCGAGCGGTCGATCTCACCACGGCCGGCTTCTCATCGCTGGAAGAGGGATTCGAACGCTCACCGGCATTCGCATGGCTGATGCGCAACGCTGCGCGCTACGGGTTCCACTTGTCGTATCCACGCGACAACGACCACGGGATCGCGTACGA
>DASXWZ010000060.1:0-3055 GCA_036503375.1 Rhodanobacteraceae bacterium
CTCGACGCGGCTGCATTGCATGAAGCCTTGCAGCGGTTGATCGCGCGCCACGATGCCTTGCGCGCGACGCTCGGTCCCGACGGCGCGGAATTGTGCATCGCTGAAAGCGCCGAGTTGGAATGGGCGGAGCGGGATTCGTCCACGCTCGATGACGGCATGCGCACTGCCGCGGTCGCGGCCATGCTGCGCGATGCGGTGGAGACACCGTTCGATCTCGAACACGGTCCGATGTTGCGTGCCGAACTGATGCAGCTCGGCACGGACGATCACCTCCTGCTTCTGAGCGCGCACCACATTGTCTGCGATGGCTGGTCGTGGGGCGTGCTCGTGCGCGATCTCGCTGCGTGCTATGGCGCTTTGCTGGATCACCGGACACCGATGCTCGAGCCGGCAGACTCGTTCGCGGAGTACGCGCTCGAGGAAATTCGACATGCCGACTCGGACGAATTCCGGTCTGCCGAGCGCTACTGGCTCGAGCGTTTCGGAACACTCCCCGCCGCATTGGACTTGCCGACCGATCGCCCGCGTCCGCGCGTGCGCAGTTTCGCTTCGCAACGGCGCGACCATGCGCTCGACCCCGATTTGGTCAAAACCGCAACGCAAGTCGCCGCCCGGCACGGCGCCAGCCTGTACGCATTTCTGCTCGCCACTTTCGCGGTGCTGCTGCACCGGCTTTCGGAGCAGGACGATCTGGTCATCGGAATTCCGGCCGCGGGGCAGGCTGCGACCGGACGCCGCGAGCTGGTCGGTCACGCGGTCAACATTCTTCCCTTGCGGTGTGCGATCGACGGCAGCGAGCCTTTCTCGCAGACGCTGTCGCGGCTGCGGTCAGACTTGCTGGACGCGTTCGAGCACCAGCGTTACACGTTCGGCACCTTGCTGAAACGGCTGGCGATGCCGCGCGATCCGGCGCGGCTGCCGCTGGTGAACGTGCTTTTCAATCTGGACCGCGCGCTGGGGCCCGAGCAGGCGCAGTTCCCCGGCCTCGGCTTCGAACTGGCGACGCTGCCGCGCAGTTTCGAAAATTTCGAGCTGTTCATCAACGCAGTGCAGCTCGGCGGTGGCGGCCTGAGCCTGGAGTGCCAGTTCAACAGCGATCTCTTCGATGCGGAAACCATCGGTGCGTGGCTGGATGCGTATGCCACGCTGCTGCGCGCGGCCTGCGCGGATCCGGCGTGCAGCGGCGACGCACTGGAGATGCTTTCTGTCGAAGCACGCGCGAAACTCGATGGTTTCCAGCCGCCGGCCACGGCATTCGATGAAACGCGGCTGGCGCACGAATATTTCGAAGCCGCGGTGGATGCCGATCCGCGGCGATACGCGTTGCGTTGCGCCGACATGCGCTGGACCTACGCAGAACTGGAAGCGCGCGCCAACCGCATCGCGCATGCGCTGCGCGCGCGCGGGATCGCCCGCGGCGCCTTGGTGGGGCTGGCGCTGTCGCGCAGCCCCGACATGATCGCGAGCGTGCTCGGCGTTCTCAAGGCCGGCGCGGGTTACGTGCCGCTCGATCCTTCGTATCCGGTGCAGCGCCTTTCGTTCATGGCGGACGACGCATCGCTCGCCGCGTTGGTCGTGGATGACGCGGTACCGGAATGGTTCGAGGATTCGAAAGCCGTGCTGTCGCTCTCCGCCGACGCGGTGGAAATCGAGGCGCAGCCGTCGACACGCCTGCTGCGCGACGACCGATCTGGGGCCGGGGACTCGATCGCATACGTCATCTACACCTCCGGTTCTACCGGTCAGCCCAAGGGCGTGCAGGTGCCTCACCGCACCACCTCCAACCTGCTGACGTCGATGCAGCGCGTGCCGGGCATCGACAGGGACGACCGGCTGGTGGCGGTGACCACCCTCTCCTTCGACATCGCATTCGTGGAGTTGATGCTGCCGCTCTGCGTCGGCGCGGAAGTGGTGATCGCCAACCCCGAGCAGGTGCGCGACGGCGCTGCGTTGCGCGCGCTGATCGAGGACAGCGGCGCAACCGTGTTGCAGGCAACGCCGTCCGGTTGGCGCATCCTGCTCGATTCGGGCTGGAACGGCCATCCGCGATTCAAGGCCATCACGGGCGGCGAGCCGCTGACGGTGGATCTGGCCGAAGCGTTGCTGTCGCGCTGCGGCGAAGTCTGGAACGGATATGGCCCGACCGAGACGACGGTTTACTCGACTTACTGGCGCGTCGCCGCGCCGCGCCGCGGCATCTTCATAGGCGAGCCAATCGCCAACACCGACGTGCGCGTGCTGGATGCGCGAGGCGTGCAATGTCCGCCGGGCGTACCGGGCGAAATCACCATCGGCGGAGCCGGTGTGTCGCTGGGCTATCTCGGTCGCGCCGAAATGACGGCCGAGCGTTTCGTCGCGGATGCCTGGTCGCGGAAGCCGGGTGCCCTGCGCTATCGCACCGGCGATCGCGGACGCTGGCGGGCCGATGGCAACATCGAGCACCTTGGCCGGCTCGATTTCCAGGTCAAGGTACGCGGCTACCGCATCGAGCCGGGTGAAATCGAATCCGCACTCGCTGCACTGCCAGAAGTCGCGCGCGCGGTCGTCGTCGTGCGCGAGGAGCGCGCCGGCGATACCCGGCTGGTCGCGTACGTCGTCGCGAGGGCGGGGATGTCGCTGGACGCTGCGGCCGTTCGCGCATGCCTCAAGCAGGCACTGCCCGACTACATGGTTCCGCAACACGTCGTGCTGCTCGATGCGATTCCGCAGTTGCCCAACGGCAAGATCGACCGCAAGTCCCTGCCCGCGCCCACCGTGTCGCCGGCGCCGTCGTCCGAACGTGTCGCGCCGCGCAACGAGAGCGAACAACGCGTCGCGGCGGCGATGGAGGAAGTCCTGGCGCTGCCCGGCTTGGGCATCCACGACGATTTCTTCGCGCTGGGCGGACATTCGCTGCTCGCGGCGCAACTGACGGCGCGGCTCAACCGCGAATTCGGAGTGGCGTTGTCCCTGCGGACGCTGTTCGATTCGCCCACCATCGCCGGCCTTTCAGCGGCCATCGAGGAGCGGTTGCAAGACGAAACGGCGAAAGCGATCGAGCCGATCGAACACCGGG
>DASXWZ010000061.1:0-11965 GCA_036503375.1 Rhodanobacteraceae bacterium
CCGAGCGCATCGTTGATGCCGACCCAGAACCTCTGCTGCGCGAGGATCGCGGGACCGCCCATGCCGCCGAACCCGTTGAGCGCACCGGCGCGGGTGTCGAACGATTGCGCCGTCACCAGGTGCGATTCGAAATCGACGATCTGGTCGAGCGCGTCCTGGCTGGGCGCGGATGCGGCCTGTTCGTGACCCATGATCGCGTGCAGCGCCTGCGAGGACAGGCTGCTGCGGATGTCTTCCATGTCGATGCCGGCATCCATCGGCGGCTGGAACGGCGCGAAGGTTTCACGGCCGTCCCACATCATCGCGGTGTCCCAGACCAGATTGGTGGCCGGCAACGGGCGGCGGAACAGCGACAACTGCGCCGCGCTCGCGTAGCCATAAGGATCGTCCACCGCGACCAGCGTGAACTCCGCATTCGCCGGCATCGCCAGGCCGACGCGGATCACGCCGCGGCTGGTCAGCATCGAGAACGCTTTCTTGCGCGCGTCGAACGTGGAAACATCGTCGAGCGGCGAATCGGCGCCGTCCACCAGGGCGAAGATCGGATCGAGTCCGCGCGTCGCGTTGAAGCGCCGCTGGATTTCCGCCGCGGAAATCGTCCAGCCTTCGGCCTGCCGGTGGCAGGAATTGCAGGTGCGGCCGTTGCTGCCCAGGCTCTGGAAGAACGGATTGCCCTTGTCGATCTGGCCGTTCGGCGTGCTGGTTTGCAGCAGGCCGGCCGGATCGGGCGTGGTCAGCGGATCGAGACGCGTCCCGGTCTGCACCTGTTGCGCGAACGCGCCACCGGCGCTCGCGAACAGCAGCATCGCGGCAAGGCCGCGCCAGAACCTGCCGTTCAACGACAAGGAACATTGGACGAACATGGTGTGCACCCCCGTGGAAGATCCTCCAACGGGACAGAACACCGGATGGCCGCGAATTGCGACATGGGCGCGCAGCACCCGGAACGGCTTCAGTCGAGGACGGCGCCGCAGCCCGCAACGGGCCGGCGCAGCGCGGCGTCGGCGCCGGCGAATTCCGGATGCGAGGCCAGATGATTCGCCTCGAGCAGCCTGCGCGCGGCCTGCGCCTGCGCTTTCGCATCGTTGCAATCTCCCGCCTGCGCCGCGGCGGCCGACAGCCACAACCGCGCCATCAGCATGCGCGGATGCGCCGGTTGCAATTCGGCCCCGGCGCGTTCGATCGCCTGCGACAGCCGCGCGCGCGCCTGCATCGCCTGGCCGTGCTGCAACTCCACCTGCGCCAGCAGAACCTGCACCCACAGCAATTGCGGATCGGAACGCGCGGCGACCTCGGACAGATCGCGATGGACCTCCGCCTGCAGGTCACCCGGACATTGCGGACCCGGCGACTGCGTGCAGGCCAGCAGCAATCTCGCCTCGGCGATCAGCGGCGGCATCTTGTATGGACGCGTGCGCAGGCCAGCGATCGCGGACGGCAACAACTTCCGCGCCACCGCTGGCTTGCCTTCCAGCAACGCGATGCCGGCCAATTCGCTGTCGACGCGCGCGATGCGCATGCGGCTGGCCGGATCGTCGCCGTACAGTTTGCGCGATTCCCCGAACAACTGCCTTGCACGCGTGAGGTCGCCCGCCTCGATCTCGCCGAACGCCGCGGCTTCCAGCGAATCGCCGTGCAGGGCGCTGTCCGCGCCGAATGCCGTCGCCGAAAGTTTTTGCGCCAGCCCGCAATCCCGCAGGGCGGAAACGCGATCGGCGCGGAGGCCGTCCAGCACGCAGGCCTTCTGCGCGGCGTACACCTGCGTGACTTGCGGCTTGCCGCCGTTGCGCGCGTACATCGCCAGCGCACGAGTGAACAGTTCGTGCGCCCGCTTCCAATGCCCGGCGCGCCATTCGGCCGAGGCCCAGCCGGCCATCGCCAAGGTCGTCTCGTTGCTGTAGGGGCCCAGATGTGCGAGCTGGAAGCGATAGGTCTTCTCCCACATCGCGATCGCTTCGTCGTAGCGCTCCAGTCCCTCGAGTTCCGAGGCGACGTCGTTGTATCCGGTGCCGATGCGCGGATCGTCCGGACCCCAGGTGGCGCTTCTCTCCTTCAGCGCCTCGCGGGTAAGCTGCAGCGCGACTTCGCTGTGGCCCTCGATGTTCTCCACCGCGGCCAGCGGTTCGAGGAGATCGATCATCGCTTCGCCGTGGATGCCCTGCGCCAGCATGCGCTGGTGCGCGAGGCGCAGGTCGGCGCCGCCGGCGGCGTAATCCTCGTCGCGGACCGCGGCATAACCACGCGCGGTCAACGCGCGGATCGCGTTGATGTCGGACGGCTGCAGATTCTGCTGCGCCAGGTCGACGGCACGCTCGGCGAGCCTGCGCGATCGCGCGATGTCGCCGAGGTTCTCGTACAGGCGCGAAAACATCGCCAGCAGGTCTACGCGCTCCGCGGGTGCGAGCTGCGGCGAGCGTTCGAGCTTCGCGACGCCGCGCTCCAGCAGATCGGACAGGCTCGGCTGGTGCGAGGCGGCCGTGCCGTTGCGGATCGGCGCGAACAGGCTTTCGACGAAATCACGCACCATGTTCGCGCGTGCGGCCTGTTGCTGCGCCAGCCGCGCCTGCTGCTTCGCCACGTGCGCCTGCCACAGGGCGATCGACAACGAGGCGAAGATCGCCAGCACCAATACGGCGGTGAGTGCGACGCCGCCGCGATGGCGCGCGATGAACTTGCCCGCGCGATACCAGCGCGACGGGGGATGGGCGAGCACCGGCCTTCGATCCAGATAGCGCTGTATGTCGTCGGCGAAGGCGCTGGCCGAACCGTAGCGGCGCTCCGGTTCCTGCGCGGTCGCCTTGGCGGCGATATTGGCGAGGTCGCCGCGCAGCCTGCGCGGCGCCGGATTTGAAACAGCGCGCGCGTCGCGGCCGCCGGTGTTGCGCGACGAAGGCGCGCGTTCCGGCGCCGGATGCTCGTCGGTCAGCAGTTCGCACAGCAGCACGCCGAGCGCGTAGACATCGGTCGCGGTGGTTATCGCGCCGGCGTTGAATTGCTCGGGCGCGGCATAGGCCGGCGTCAGCGCCTGATGCCGCGTGCGCGTGGCCTCGTCTGCGTCGTCCAGCAATTTGGCGATGCCGAAGTCGAGCAGCTTCACCTCGCCCTCGGCGGTGACGAAGACGTTGGACGGCTTCAAATCCCGATGCACGATCAGCGCGCGATGCGCCGATTCCACCGCGCGGCACACCTGCAGGAACAGGATCAGGCGTTGGTGTTCCGGAAGACACCGTTCCCGGGCATAGCGCGTGATCGGCATGCCATCGATCAGTTCCAGCGCGATATAGGCCAATCCATTCTCGGCCACGCCGCCTTCGATCAGCCGCGCGATGCCCGGATGCCGCAGGCGCGCCAACGCTTCGCGTTCGTGCCGGAAACGGCGTTGCGATTCCGCGGTGTAAAGCCCACGCGCCAGCAGCTTCACCGCGACGTATTGTCGAACGCCCTCGACTTCGCGGAATGCGCGGAATACGGTGGCCGAGCCGCCCTCACCCAGGATCTCCTGCAGCTCGAACGGGCCGATGTGCGAACCCTGCGGCAACGGCTCGACGGGTTCGGTATCCCCGATCGCGGCTGCGGCGCTGGCAGCATCGCCCGCGCCGAGCAATTCATCTTCCGTCGCGTCGGCCGTCAGCATGCGTTCGAGCTCCGCGCGCAGCGCAGCGTCGGGACACCGCTCCGACAGCAGGCGCGCCCGCGCGTCCGGCGGCAATGCCAGCGCCTCCTCGAACAGGTCGCGCAAGGTCGGTGTGGCTTGCACTCGCAACTGCCCCGGTGTGTCTCGCGATTAAACCCCGCCTGCTGCGGATTTGCGACTCAGTCCATTCGCGCCTTGATGAAAGCCCGCGCGAAACGCCAGTCGCGATCGATCGTCCGCCGCGCCAGCCCCAATGCTTCCGCGACCTGCTCCAGGCTCAGTCCCGCGAAATAGCGCAACTCGACCACCTTGGCCGCGCGCGCATCGGTCTGTTCCAGCGCATCGAGCGCCGCATCCAGCGCCAGCGCTTGCTCGGCGGTGTCGATCGCGAGTTTCAGGTTTCGGTCGTCCAGCGTGACGCGATTCCATTGCCCTCCCGCGCGCAGGCGAAGCCGGTCGCGCGCGCGGTTGATCAGCAGGTGGCGCATCGCGCGAGCGGCGTAGCTGAAGAACTGCGCCGGCTCCTGGAAATGCAGCTCCTGCCTCTGGCCGATGCGCAGATACAACTCGTGCACCAGCTCGGTGGTATCGAGCGTGGCGTTACGGCGATGCCCGGCGAGCTGGCGTGACGCCATTCCCTTGAGGCGCGCGTACACCTCCGTGAACAACACGTCGGCCGACTGATCGGAAACCTGTTCGCTGCCGGAGATCAAGAGCGTGCTCCGATGCGGCTCCCCTGCGCGGCAGCGTCGCCCAGCAGGCGCGCGAATGCAAGCGTCGCGTTGACAATCCGTGATGCGGCCGGTTACTTTACGCGGCTCGCCGGGCGCGCCTCATGCGCGCCGCACCTGCCCGGGTGGCGGAATTGGTAGACGCACTAGTTTCAGGTACTAGCGGGTAAAACCGTGGAGGTTCGAGTCCTCTCCCGGGCACCAATCGAAACTTCTGAAACCCGCGCCCGTCGCGGGTTTTTTGCTTTCTGATCTGCATCCGCAATTGTCGATTTCCTGTACCGTCGTTCGTCGCAATCATGAGAGCGACAAACCGGCGCGTAAACTCCGGCGTCGCATCCCACACCCGACAGCGAGGATCGAAACATGCCCAAGGACAACGCATCTAGGAAAATCGCGGCTTGCCTGTGGTTCGACGGCCAGGCCGAGGAAGCCGCCAGCTTTTACGCCAGCACGTTCCCTGATTCGCACGTCGATGCAGTGCACCGCTCACCGGGCGACTATCCATCCGGCAAACAGGGCGATGTGATCATGGTCGAATTCACCGTGCTCGGCATGCCGTTCCTCGGTTTGAACGGCGGCCCGCAGTTCAAGTTCGACGAGGCGATCTCGTTCCAGGTCTACACGCGCGACCAGGCGGAAACCGATCGCTTGTGGAACGCCATCGTCGGCAACGGCGGTGCGGAAAGCGAGTGCGGCTGGTGCAAGGACAAGTTCGGCCTGTCCTGGCAGATCACGCCGCGCGCCCTGATGGAAGCGATTTCCGATCCCGATCGTGCCGCCGCCAAACGCGCGTTCGAAGCGATGATGACGATGCAGAAGATCGACATCGCCAGGATCGAAGCCGCGCGTCGGGGATGATCGCGATGGGAGTTGCTCGCTGTCGCCGCGACTGACGTGGGTACGGCAGCGAGGCTCCATCCATGAGCCTGGATCCTGGCCGATCCGGCCGGATGCGGGCGAACGCGCAACGCCCAGACTGGCCCGAGTGTTTTCCCGAAACCCGCCATTCGTCTCTCCATAACGGACTTCACGACTCGGTCACTCCGCGCGCTGCAGGATGCGCTCGCAGCAACACACGGAGAATCGCAGTGGACAGGAACCGCACGGAAGGCGCCAAGCACCAGGTCAAGGGCAAGGTCAGGGAAGTGGCCGGCAAGGTCACCGGCAACAAGAGCAAGGAGATTTCCGGCAACATCGAAAAGAACGTCGGCAAGGTGCAGAAGAACGTCGGCGAGGCCGGCGACGAAGTCCGCAACGCGCGCCGCCGTCAGGAAGAGGAGCGCGGCAGGAATCGCTGAACGCAGGTTGGGGCAGGCGTTTGGGCGGATCCCAAAATACATGCCCCGTCGGTTCGGGTTTTCAGTGCGGGCGCACGGGCGCAACCCTGCGCAAATACGTCGTCACGATACCGGCACACCGCGCATGCGATCACTTGATGCATGGCTCGCGCTTTCGGCTCGCGCACGATCGTACTGGCTTCGTTCGCGGGCGATCTGCTGATCGCGTTGGCCAAATTCGCCGCCGGCGGGCTGGGCGGCAGTTCGGCGATGTTGAGCGAGGGTGTGCACTCGCTGGTGGACACGGTCAATTCCGTGCTGCTGCTGTATGGCATGCGCCGCGCGAAGCGGCCGGCGGATGCGGACCATCCCTTCGGTTACGGACGGGAACTCTACTTCTGGAGTTTCATGGTGGCGCTGCTGGTGCTGGCGCTGGGCGCGGGCATCTCTTTCTACGAGGGCTTGATGCATCTGCGCCGACCGGCGCCGCTCACCGATGCCCGGCTGAGTTACGCGGTGCTGGCGGTTTCGTTCGCGTTCGCTGGCGCGTCGTGGTGGGTCGCATTCCATGGCATACGCGTCCGCAAAGGCGGATGCGGCTGGCTGGAGGCGTTCCAGCGCAGCAAGGACCCGAGCGGTTTCATCGAGCTGATGACGAGCACCGCCGCACTCGTCGGCTTGTTGCTGGCGATCGGCGGTGTGCTGGGTTCGCACCTGCTGCACGCGCCGCGCGCCGACGGCGCGGCCTCGATCGGCATCGCGCTGGTGCTGGCCGGGGTTTCCGTCCTGCTGCTGCGCGAAACCAAGGGCTTGCTGATCGGAGAGCCGGCGCATCCGCGCATCGGCGACTCGATCATGGCGATCGCGCGCAAGGAAAAAGGCGTGAGCTGCGCCAACGGTGTCCTGACCTTCCAGATGGGAGCGGACCAGGTCGTTGCCAATCTCAGCGCCGAATTCGAGGACGGCATGAACGCGGACCAGATCGAGCAATGCATCAACCGCATCGAGGATGAGGTAAAACGCGAGAACAGGGAAATCGTTGCGTTGTTCGTCAAACCTCAGAGCGCGCGTACCTGGCGCGAACGCGAGCGCGGTTTGCGCCGCGAGACGCGTTGAGGATTACAGGATCCGTCTGCGCCTGCCGCTGGCGGGTGAAAGATCGATCAGCAGCGCGATCACGATGCCGACGATCGGCACCACGGTCCATTGCCCGGCGAACCAGTGCTGCACGGCGGTGTACCACAACAGCGTGGTCGGCAGGAACACGAAGCCCAGCACCGGCCAGAGCAGATTGGGGAAGATGCCCTTGAACCAGAAGGTGAACAGCCACAGCAGCACGATTACTACGCGCGGAATGCACAGCGCGAGCAGAACCATCAGGCAGGGCATGGCTGCGATTCTCCTTTGGTGCGATCTTCCGATCGCTGCTCGACGAAACCACACGGCGAGCTCACAGGCTTTTGCTCGTCAAATACTACAAGCGGCCATCCATGGCTGCACTCTTCAAGAAAAGCGTCGCACTTCCGTATGGCTAATCGGCCTGCAGCGACTCCGCTGGAAGCCCCAACGCACCGAGCCTCAAACCCAGCGTCGCACGGCCTCGACGGTATCGGCCGGCGTGGTGTTGAAGCAGAGTTTCGCCCGCGGCGCGCGCGCGTGGACCAGGTTGACCAGCTTCTCGAACAGCAGCAGCCGCGAAGGATCGCGCAATCCGGCACCGATCAGAATGCAATCGAATTCCCTCGCTTCCAGTTGCACCGCAAGCGTCGCTTCCGCCGACTCGCCCGGATCGACCAGGCAGCTTTCAACTTCGTATCCCAACCCGCGCAATCGTTCCAGTTGCGAATCGATGAACGCGCGCACCAGCTCGGGTGTCACGCCGGGCATGTTCGAATAATCCGCAAAGGCCGGATCCAGCCCGAGGGCGAGGACGCTTGGCATGTCTTCAATTCACCGATGGCGCATGGCGCGCAACGTCATGGTTGGGTCGCCGCATGCCGTCAGGCATGCCCGAGCACCGGATGCGGACGGTATGGTGCTTCGACGCAGGCGCTCTCCTCGTCGCTCAATCGCACTTCCACCGCAGCAATAGCATCCTCCAGATGCTGCAACTGCGTGACGCCGACAATCGGTGCGCTCACCGCAGGTTTGCCCAGCAGCCATGCCAGCGCGATCTGCGCGGGAGGCAGGCCGCGCCGGGAAGCGACAGCGCGCACCGCGTCCACCACGTCGAAGTCATCGTCGCAATACATCTCCTCCGCGAACGGATCGCCTTCCGCGCGCGCGGTGCGGCGCACGCCGCCGCGTTCGCGGCCGCCCGCCAGCAGGCCGCGCGCCAGCGGGCTCCAGGGGATCACGCCCACGCCCTGGTCGAGGCACAACGGATTCATCTCGCGCTCCTCTTCCCGGTATACCAGGTTGTAGTGGTTCTGCATCGAGATGAAACGCGTGCCGCCGATTGCACCCGCAACGTGCTGTGCCTTGGCGAACTGCCACGCATACATGCTGGAAGCTCCGATGTAGCGCGCCTTGCCGGCGCGGACGACGTCGTGCAGCGCAGTCATCGTCTCTTCCAGCGGCGTGTCGCAATCGAAACGATGGATCTGGTAGAGATCGATGTAGTCCGTGCCGAGTCGCCGCAATGACGCCTCGACCGCGCTCATGATGTGCTTGCGCGAAAGGCCGCGGTCGTTCGCGCCGGCGCCCGTCGGGAAATAAACCTTGGTGGCAAGCACGTAGTCGTCCCGGCAGGCGAAGAACCGGTCCAGCAGTCGCCCGGTGATCTCTTCGCTTTCGCCATTCGAATACATGTCGGCGGTGTCGAAGAAATTGACACCCGCTTCGGCCGCGCGGCACACGATCGGCGCGGCTCCGCTTTCGTCCAGGTGCCACGCGCGCGCGGAGCCGCCGCCGTAGCTCATCATGCCAAGGCCGACGCGCGATACCTTCAAACCCGATTTTCCCAGGCGCGTGTATTCCATTTCACGTCCTCCTTCATTGGCGCTGGTGGATCGCGATGCCGGCGACCACCATGCCGATGCCGGCGAGCTCGCGCGCATCGGGAATCTGATGCAGCACCAGCGCGCCGATCATGAGCGCGAACACCGGCAGCAGCGCCAGCATCAGCGCGAAACTCGCCCGCGGCAGCTTCGCCATCGCGAGCTGGTCGCAAACGTACGGGATGACCGACGAACACAGCCCCACGCCGATGCCGGCGCACAGCAGCGCCGGTCGTGACAAGGCAGGCAGCGCGCCATGCAGCCCGATCGGCGTCACCGCGATGGTGGCGACGAGCATGGCTGCGCCGAGGCGATCGATGGCTGCCATTGGCCCGCCCCGCGCGTCCGCATTGGCCACCCGGTGGCCGAGCACGACGTACAGCACGAACAAGGCGCAGTTGCCGAATGCGCAGGCGAAGCCCAGCGGCGCACCTGCGAGCTTGAATTCCATCAAAGCCGCGGCGCCCAGCGCGGTCAGCAACAGTGCGGCCGCGTTGCGCCGAGTCCTGACACCCCAGGCGGCCAGCAGGATGGGCCCCAAGAACTCGATCGCGCCCACCGTCGCCAGCGGCAGGCGCGCGATGGCGAGATAGAACAGCGTGTTCATCGCCGCGAGCACGACGCCGAACAGCAGCAACGTGCGTCGCTCAGTCTTGCCGATCCGCGAGAACACTCGCCACGGGCGGCGCCAGATGGCGAAGATCGCCGCGGCACTCGCGATCCGCAGCCATGCCACGCCGAGCACATCCACGCGTGCGAACAGCAGGACCGCCAGCGAGGGGCCCAGATAATGGAACACGGCGCTGACCAGGAAGTACGCGTGCGGCGGCACGCGGGCGCTGCCCGCGCACGTACCTGGAATGCAAGTCGAAACCGTTTGCGCCGATCGATCCATGGGCGCACTATAGAAAGTCGATGCACCCACATGAATGACGAATCACAGGAATCGAAATGTCGGTGCCGTTGAAACAACAGAATTTCGCCAGGAAAACTTTCGAGCCCCTCGACAATATCGATCGGCGCCTGCTCGCGGAGCTGCAGGCCAATCCCCGGCTTCCCGTGGCTCAACTGGGACGCCGTGTCGGTCTGTCTCCGCCGGCGATTGCGGAACGGATGCGCAGGCTCGAGGAAAGCGGCGCGTTGTCGTACCGCGCCGAGGTCGATCCGCGCGCGCTCGGTTACGGCATTTGCGCCATCATCCGGGTCAGTCCCCGATCCGGCGAGCTCCAGGCGATACCGAGGATCGCGCGCGGGATTCCGGAAATCACCGAGTGCTATCGGATCACCGGCGAAGATTGCTACTTCATGAAGCTGTATTTGCGCGACATCCAGGACCTGGAACCGATCCTCGATCTCTTCGCGCCGCACGGACGCACCACCACTTCGATCGTGCACTCGGCATCGGTGGCGTTGCGGCCCCTGCCCGTCCTGGAACCGCACGAGTGACGTCCTGCCTGGGGCAGGAATAGGCGAAGCCGCACCGTTCCAATCCGACGGGCCGCACTGGAAGGCGCGCGCTGCCGCCCCCATGATTCACGCATGACGACACGTCCCACTTCATCCGATCCGCTCGGGAAACCCGAAGGTGCGGTAACGCCGCATGCGACCGCCGCGCCGCGCAGCGAGGATGGAACGGCAACGGTGGCGGAGACCGCACAGGATTCCGCAACAGCGGATTCGACGCCCGCGCAGAATTCGACCGGCAGCGGAAACACTGCGGCGAAAGGCGACCATGGGCAGGCCATTCCGCACGGCGGCACGGGGCGCGTGCTGGCAATGCTGTGGCCATACATCAAGGGCTTTCCCGGCCGCATGACGATCGCCGCTGCGCTGCTGGTGATCTCGAAAATTGCCACGGTATGGGTGCCGGTCGCGTTCAAGGACATCGTCGATCACCTCGACCCGCGAGTGGCGATGCTCACCGTGCCGGTCGCATTGATCGCGCTGTACGGCGTGCTGCGATTGATCGGCACGCTGTTCGGGCAGTTGCGCGATACGGTGTTCGAGCGCGTCAGCCAGCGCGCGATGCGCGCATCGGGCCTGGATGCATTCCGTCACCTGCATCAGTTGTCGCTGCGTTTCCATCTGGACCGCCACACCGGCGGCGTCGGTCGCGACATTTCGCGCGGCACGCGCGGCGTGTACAACCTGCTGGGCTGGGTGGTGGTCAACATCGTGCCCACGCTGTTCGAGATTCTCGTGGTGATCGTGCTGCTGCTGCGCCAGTTCGACTGGCGCTACGCGGTGGTGACGCTGGTGACGATGGCGATCTACATCGGCGCGACCATCTGGATCAGCGAATGGCGCACCGCGAGCGTGCGCGTGATGAACGAAGAGGAGAGCCTCTCGAACGCGCGCGCGGTGGACAGCCTGCTGAACTACGAGACCGTGAAGTATTTCGGCAACGAGGAGTTCGAAGCGCAGCGTTACGACAATGCGCTGCGCCGCTACGAGGATGCCGCGGTGAAAACCGAATCTTCCCTCGCGGTGTTGAATGGCGCACAGGCGCTGGTGATCGCGCTCGGCCTGACGTTGCTGATGGCCATGGCCGCCAGCGGAGTCGCCGCGCATACGTTGAGCGTCGGCGACATCGTTATGGTCAACGGCTGGCTGCTGCAACTGGCGATCCCGCTGAACATGCTGGGCTTCACCTATCGCCAGATCAAGCAGGGCATCATCGACATGGAGCGCATGTTCGCGCTGCTGGACGAACACGCGGAGATCGGCGACGCGCCCGACGCCGGACCGCTGCAATTGCGCGGCGCGAACGTGCGTTTCGAGAACGTGTCGTTCGCCTACGATCCGCAGCGGCAAATCCTGTTCGACGTGGATTTTTCGATTCCCTCCGGTCGTACGGTCGCGGTGGTGGGTGCGACCGGCGCAGGCAAGTCCACGCTGTCGCGCCTGCTGTTTCGTTTCTACGATGTCACCGGCGGGCGCATCACGATCGACGGCCAGGACATCCGCGACGTGACGCAGGAATCCCTGCGCGCGGGCATAGGCATCGTGCCGCAGGACACGGTGCTGTTCAACGACACGATCTACTACAACATCGCCTATGGCCGGCCGAATGCGACGCGCGCGGAAGTGGAGGCTGCGGCCAGAGCGGCGCATATCCACGAGTTCGTGCTGTCGCTGCCGGCCGGTTATCAAACGCAGGTCGGCGAGCGCGGCCTGAAGCTTTCCGGCGGCGAAAAGCAGCGCGTGGCGATCGCGCGCGCGTTGCTGAAGCGCCCCGCGATCCTCGTATTCGACGAGGCGACTTCCGCTCTGGACACGCGCACCGAGAAGGTGATCCAGGCGGAGCTGTCGGAGATCGCG
>DASXWZ010000062.1:0-9969 GCA_036503375.1 Rhodanobacteraceae bacterium
ATCGGCAAGGAAGCGCCGCATCGACGCATCGACATCGAAGATCGCGCGGCCGTCGACCGGTTGCGCCGGTGGCTTGAACAGGGCGTCGCGGAACAGTGGTGTGATGTCGCCGGTTCCGGCGGTGGGCATGCTCGCGCAGCCCGCCAACGACACCGCGAACGCGATGGCGCAAACACGCGACAGCAAGATGAAGGCTTTCACCTTCGCCTCCGCAGCGGGCCTGTATCCGCTTGGCGGCCATTCGATGGCCGGCTGCAAACGCACTATACACCCGGCCCGATTGCGAAAAAGCGCGAGACGGGGCCGATCAACGATCGCCGATTTCCCTCATTGCATGCTCGCGGGCCAGACGCGGCTGTGTCTCCGGCATGGTCAGGAACACGGGCAGAACCAGCAGAGCCACCAACGCGATCATGGCGCCGGGCGCGGCGAACCATCCGGTGCGCTGCACGAGCAGCTCGGCGAGGAAAGGTGTCAGGCCACCGAAGAGCGCCGTCGCCATCGTCACGCCGAGTGCGAGGCCGCTGAGCCGGCCTTCGCCGGGAAACTGTTCGGCGGTGGCCGGTGCGCCGACCGCACTCACGCCGCCGGCGACGCAAGCCAGAACGATCGCGCCGAGGGCGATGCGCATTTCGCCACCGCCGCCCATCAGCGCGAACATCGACAACGGCAGCAGCATGCTCGCGATGCCCAGCCAGATCAGCACCGGCTTGCGCCCGATACGATCGGATAGCGCGCCCACGAATGGGGTGACGAGAATTACGGCCACCGCGGCAAGTGTCGACAGCCAGAGCGAACGCCCTTCGGCGAGGATGTGCGACGAACCGAGGAAGGCCGGCACATAGGTGATGCCGACGTAGTAGGTGATCGAACCCAGTGCCGAGATGGCGAAGGTGCGCAGCAGCGCGGGCCGGTGATGCGCGAGCGTGTGGTGCAACGGTGATTCCGGCACGCTGCGCTGTCGCACCTGTCGCAGGAAATCCGGCGATTCTTCCATCGTCGAGCGCGCGATCCAGACGCAGCCCGCGAGCAGCGCGCCCGCGAAGAAGGGAATGCGCCAGCCCCAGGCGTCGAGACGCGCGGTGCTCATCGCGCCGACCGTCAACGCGGCGATCGCCACTGCCAGCAGCGCGCCGACTTCGCTTGCCGCCGACGCCAGCGAGGTGATCAGGCCGCGCCGTTCCGCGCGCGCGCCTTCCAGCAGGTAGGCGACCACGCCGGTGTATTCGCCGCCGACCGAGAAAGCCATGAAGCAGCGCAGCAGCAACAACAGCGCACCGGCTGCAGGTCCGATTGCGGCATGGCTCGGCAGCGACGCCGTCGCGAGCATCGCCAGCGTCATCAGCATCATCGACAGCATCAGCGTGCGCTGGCGTCCGATGCGGTCGCCGATGCGACCGAACACGATCGCACCCAGCGGACGCATGCAGTAGGCAACCGCGAAGCCCGCCAACGTCGCGAGCAGCGAGGTTTCACCACCGCCGAAGAACACCCGCGACAGCACCGTGGCGAAATAGAGATAGAGCGTGAAGTCGTACCATTCCACCACCGTGGACAGCGCCGCGATCCACATCGAGCCGCGTGAGACTTCGGTCGAGTCGTGCTGCCCAGTCGAATTCATGCGGACAGGGTGCCGGAAGCGGGAGATCAAGAATAGGGGAGCGCTGCGTGCCGAAGTGACGATGGGCGGCATTGCGCGCCGCGCCCTGCCGCCGGAGAATGGCCGGCAACCGCCAAGCCGTTACCTTTTCTGGAGAAGGTCAATGGATACTCTGCGGCGTGTATGGGGCCGCGCGCATGCGCGAAGCCTTTCGGTGCGATCTTTCCTGGTGTTGATTCTGGTCATTGCCCTGGCCGTGATTGCCGCTGGCTGCGGCAGCGACAACACGGCCGCGAACACCACCGATCCGCACTGGGTGGCGCAAGCAAGTCCAAACAACAAGGTGGCGGTGGTTTTCGTCCACGGCCTTTTCGGCGACACCGACGGCACCTGGACGAATGCAAACGGGCAGAGCTTCTTCAAGCTGCTGAAGGGCGCGCCCGGCGTCGGCAACCAGCTCGACATCTTTGCGTTCGGCTTCACCTCTAACGCCTTCAAGAGCGGATCGCTCGACATCCGCGAAGCGGCGAACATGCTGGAACAGTCGCTGCAGTACAACGGCGTGTGGGACTACCCGACGGTGGTGTTCGTCGCGCACAGCATGGGTGGTCTGATCGTGATGCGCGAGATGGTCGACAACCCGTCGCACCGCGAAAAGGTGCCGCTGATGGTGTTCTACGCCGTGCCGCAGGAGGGCTCGGAGATCACCGCCATCGCGCAGCACGTGGTCAGGAATCCGGCAGTCAGGCAGATGCTGATGGCCGACCAGAACGATTTCCTGAAGCTGCTCAATGACGAGTGGGGCCGCGTGCCGGACGAAGACAAGCCGACGATCGTTTGCGCCTACGAGACGGCGCCGCTGGATGGGGTGAAGATCGTGCCGTGGTCCAGCGCCACCCGGTTCTGCCGTGGTGTGCCGACCGCAATTGAGGGCACCGATCATTCCACGATCGTGAAGCCAGACCGGCCGACGCACATGTCTGTGGTCGTGCTGATCAACGCGCTCAGGCAATACGTGTTCGGCAAGCCCAACAGCCCGCTGTTGGCAACACCCGATTTCATGGCCCAAGGCGATCACTGGACGTACGAGCTGACCGATCCGAACGGCAGGAACTTCGCGCGGCTGGTCAACGACGGCGACCGCAAGCTCGACTACACCATCGCCGGGATTTCCGATCCGCATCTCATGGTGCTGCCGGAAGACACCCCGAAGGACATCCCGGCGAAACACGCCGACAAGCTGACGCTCGCGATCATCGGCGGAAAGGTGCAGCCGGAATACCGCTTCACGCTCAGCGTGCCGCCGCTGGACGATCGCGTGGTGATGGTTCACGTCAGGGACGTGGCCGCGGTGCAGGCCAAGCAGGACGCGGTGACGCGCGGGTTGACCGCGCAAGTCACCGATTATCTTTCTTCATCGGACAACGTGGCCCTGCTCAAGAGCATGACGGAGGAGCGACAGTACGCGAAGATCGCCGAGGTGGCGGGCGATTCGATCGCGAAATCTGCGCCCGATCTTCCCGCTGCTGCACGCTGGGTGGTCACTGCGGATGCGCTGTCGTCGCTGGGCCTGCTGGCGCCCGCAAATCGGGCACTGCTCAATGCGAAGCAGGTTTCTCCGCGCATCGCCGCGGCACCGAGCGCGCAACTGGTCGCCGATGTCATCTCGGCCCAGTCAGGCAAGCCCAGCGTTCTGCAAAACGGCCCGAGCATCCCGTTGCCCGATGGGCACGGACACGCGATCGATGCGGAAGTGCAGCGGGTCGAGGTCAGCACCTCGTTCGATGTAAAACCGGGCCAGCTCGATGCGGGCGACGTGCACGCGTGGTCGGATCTCTCCACCAAACTGCAGAAGGTGCCCGCACTCGAAGCCTACGGCTACGCCATGCAAGGCGACGTGGCGTGGGCGAAGGGCGATACCGACGCCGCAAAACAGGCCTATGTAAGCGCCAGCGCCATCCGGCCCACGCCGGTGACGCAGAAAAAGATCGAGGCGGTGAAACTCGTCAAGCCGCCGCCGGGTCACCGGTAAGAAATCGCGCCGCAGGTCCAGGTTCGATTTGCGACGCGCTTGAGTGCTCCGTCGCCCGTGCGACAATCGCACAGGTGGCCAATAGAAGCGCCAATGCATTGCATCTCCGCGATCTGGCGCGCCTGCGTCGCGTTCGCGACCGGATCGATCGCGAGTACGCGCAGCCGCTGAACGTCGAGGCGCTCGCGAGCGGCGTGCACATGTCGGCCGGGCACTTGAGCCGCCAATTCAAGCTCGCGTTCGGCGAGTCGCCTTATTCGTATCTGATGACGCGGCGCATCGAGCGCGCGATGGCGCTGTTGCGCCGCGGCGGCTTGAGCGTCACCGAGGTCTGCTTCACGGTCGGCTGCGCGTCGCTCGGCACTTTCAGCACGCGCTTCACCGAACTGGTCGGCGTGCCGCCGAGTGTTTACCAACGCGAGCAGGCGCATGCGACGGCGGGCATGCCGTCTTGCGTGGCACGGCAGGTAACGCGACCGGTCAGGAATCGAGAAGCGCAGGTGTCGGAACCCGATTTAGCATGACGGCTCGTTCCACACCGGATCTGAGCACCATGGATATCACCATCTATTCGAGCTTCCTTCCGCACACGGACCCGGACGCTTCCCTGGCGTTCTATCGCGACATCCTCGGCTTCGAGGTGCGCAACGACGTCGGCTATCAGGGCCTGCGCTGGATTACGGTCGGCCCCTCTGATCAACCCGGCACTTCCATCGTGTTGTATCCGCCGAATGCCAGTCCCGGCGTCACCGACGAAGAGAAACGCACCGTCGCCGAGATGATGGCCAAGGGCACGTATGCGATGATGCTGCTGGCGACGCCGGATCTCGACAAGGCGTTCGAACGCATCCAGGCCAGCGGCGTCGAGATCGTCGAAGAGCCCACCATGCAGCCATACGGGGTGCGCGATTGCGCCATTCGCGATCCCGCCGGCAACCTTTTGCGCCTGCAGGAGCGGCGGTGAACTCGATGACGGATTCCGTTGTCGTGAAAGTGATCGGCAGGGTGCGATCCGACCTGGATGCCACGGCCGAGGCTCCGCGGCGGGGCGACGAAGGTGCGCCAGACGCATGGCTGGTACTGGAACCCGGGTACGTGGATGCGCTCACCGGGATCGCGCCCGGCGATTCGCTAATCGTATTGACGTGGCTGCACGAGGCGCGGCGCGACATGCTGCAGGTGCATCCGCGCGGTGATCCGGAGAGTGCGTTGATCGGCGTGTTCCGCACGCGCTCGCCGCACCGGCCCAACCCGATCGGCATGCATCCGGTGCAGGTTCGCGCCGTGGAGCATGCGCGCTTGCGGATAGGTCCGATCGAGGCCATTGATGGAACGCCCGTGGTGGACATCAAGGTTGCGCTCGGCACGATCGGCGATCGGTGAGCGGGTAGCCCGGATGAAGCGAAGCGAATCCGGGACAGGCGAAACAAGAACGAGGAGGACAACACATGGTCGAGAAGAAGCCCACGAAGCCCGGCAAACCCGTTGCCAGGCGCAGCGTCGGCAAGGCATCCGGTGGATTCACCAAGGAAGAGCGCGAAGCGATGCGCGAACGCGCGCGCGAGGCGAAGTCGTCCGGCGGCGAAGGCGACGTGCTCGCGGCGATCGCGAAGATGCCGGAACCCGATCGCGGCATGGCCACGCGGCTGCACGCGATCATCAAGGCCAGCGCGCCCGGACTCGTCGCGAAAACCTGGTACGGCATGCCCGCCTACGCGGACAAGGACGGCAAGGTCGTCTGCTTCTTCCGCAATGCATCCAAGTTCAAGGATCGCTACGCGACCTTCGGCTTCAACGACAAGGCGAAGCTCGACGACGGCAACATGTGGCCGACCGCCTTCGCACTGACGAAGTTGACCGCCGCCGAAGAAAAGCAGATCGCTGCGCTGGTGAAGAGGGCGGCAGGCTAGGCGCACGCGCCTGCGCCCCAAGGGAAGGTGAGCCGCGCCTCGTCCAGGCGGATCCGACGCGTCCCGTCAGGTGGAGAAGATCACCCAGCCCAACTCGGTTCCGTCGGGGCGTACGAGGGATTCCAGTCCGAATCCTCTGATCCACAGACCTTCCGCCCGGGCGACGAGTGCTCGTGCGCCCGATGCATCGAGCGCGGCCCGCCGCATTGTCGAGAGGCGGCCCTGATGCGCGTTGATGGCCGACGCGGTCTCGCTGATTTTTTCCAGGACCGGGCGCGTTCCCACCCGGTGCTGGTGCTGGATCGCATGCACAAGGACAGTGCCGACGTTCTGGTACATCTGCACGTCTTCGGTCGTCCTCGCCGCATTCTGCAGGGCTTGCAGTGCGTTCGCGAAATTTCTGCGCGCGCCATCCAGGCTGGCCGCGTCTGCAAGGTTTTCGGAGGTTCTCGCAAGCGCTTCCGCCGCTTCGAAGATGCCGGTCGCGATCAGCCGTTCCGTATCTTCGATCTGACGTTTCGCTCCCTGCACGACCACGCTTCCGGCGGCGTGCGTGACGAACCTGATACCGGTGTTCGGGCGACTCACCCGGCGGAGTTCGGCCAGGCAACGTTCGACGTCGGTGTATTCGAGTGCGTACTGGCCGACGATGACATCGAAAGAGGCGTCCGGAAACGGCAGGTCTTCAGCCGGGGTGCGCGGCGAAAAGCGGATCATGCCGGCGCCAGGACCGAGTCCGGACGGGTGGATCATCGCCGAATCCACCGCATCGATCGCCACGTCGAGGTTGCGGGCGCTTGCCGCTTCCGCCGCGAGCCGCGCGACGGCTCCGTTGCCGGTGCAGATGTCGAGGATGCGCGCGCCGTCGGTGAGCGTGTCGAAGAATCGTCGCCAGCCTTCGGCGATGGCGGGTTGATAGTTCGCGCCGCCTTCGCCTCCGCACGAGGCCAGCCTGCCGTCCCGCCAATACTGATCCCAGGCGTAGGTTGAATCGGGAAGCGGCTGAGAATTCAAACTTTGCGTCCTCGACAAAAAGGCGATCGGTATTCTTCAGGACGCAGCGGGGCGTGACAAGTTGCGACACCATGGCCCGCGACTGCTCCGGATGAAGCGACGCGGCTCCGTGACGTATTCGCGGGACGTTACCCGGATGCGCCGTTGCGCGGCTCCGTCCGGGCCGCGGGCTCGATAACCGCGAGGCCGTTTTGCACGCTTGAGCGCCATGGCGCAGCGTGGGACCATCGCGCGATCCCAGCGCGCCCGGAGCAGGCTCCATGAACGATCGCGATGATGTCATGCACGCCAGCCGGCGTGATTTTCTGCGGAACTCGGCGATCGGCGCCGCGGCATTGCCGGTCGCCATGCTGGGAGGCAACGCGCTCGGTACGGAATCCCCTGCAAATGACACAAAGCTGCCCGCATCCATCCTCGCGCTGAAACCCGTCACTTCGCAGATCGTGCCGATCACGGACGACGAGCGCCACGCCCGATTGGCCAAGGCGCAGGAGCTGATCGGCAAGCTCAAGATGGACGCCATCTACGTCGACGGCGGCAGCTCGCTCGAGTACTACACCGGCATGCACTGGTGGACCAGCGAGCGCCTGATGGGCATGCTGCTGCCGAAATCCGGCGATCCGGTTTACATCACGCCCGCGTTCGAGCGCAGCCGCGCGCTGGAGCAGATCCGCTTCGGCCATGACGTGCGCACCTGGCAGGAGAACGAGAGTCCGTACTCACTGGTCGCGCAGGTAATGCGCGAACGGCACAAAGGCACCGGCGTGCTCGGCATCGAGGAGAAGGTACCGTTCTTCCGCTCCAGCGGGATCGCCGAAGCGATGCCGCAGGCGAAACTGGTATCCGCGACGCCGGTTACCGCGGGCTGCCGCGCAATCAAGAGCCCGGCGGAACTCGCGCTGATGCAGGTCGCGAACAACGCCACGCTTTCGGTTTACAAGGCGATCTGGCAGGGACTGCAACCCGGCATGACGCAACAGCAGGTTTCCTCATGGGTGGATGTCGCCTACGCGCGCCTCGGTCTGCAGGGCGATGCCAGCGTCAACGTCGGCAAGTACACCGCGCAGCCGCACGGTTCGCGCGAACCACAACACATCCTCGAAGGCACCCCCGTGATGCTCGATGATGGCTGCACGGTGGAGGGCTATCAAAGCGACATCACGCGCACGTTCACCCTCGGCAATGCCAGCGACAAGATGAAGCGCGTGTTCGACATCGTGCGCACCGCGCAAACCGCGGCGCTGAAAGCCGCGCGCCCGGGCGCGACCATGGAATCGGTGGATGCCGCCGCGCGCAAGGTGATCGTGGATGCCGGTTACGGGCCCGGTTACAAATACTTTTCGCACCGTCTCGGCCACGGCATCGGCATGGATGGGCACGAGTGGTACTACCTCGTGCAGGGCAATACTCGCAGGATCGAAACCGGCATGACTTTCAGCGACGAACCGGGCATCTATATCCCGGACGAATTCGGCGTGCGCCTCGAAGACGACATGCACGTGACCGCTGACGGCGCACGCTGGTTCACGCCGCAGAGCCCTTCGCTCGAACATCCGTTCGGATAGAAGCGCGAATTGCGTGAAGGCTCATGCCGACGATGAGGTCCGAGCGCATCCACATCAATGCGTTTGCTGCAACCAGCGTTGCAGTTCGTCGGCGAATTGCACGCCCGCTTCGTTCAGCGCCTTGGCGCCGCCTTGCGCATCCGGCGTGGGCGCGGGCGCTTCCACATGAAAATGATGTTGAGCGATCACGTGCTGATCGCGATTGGAAATCAGTGTTGCGGTCGCATCGAGCACACCGCTGCTTTGCTGCGGCCGTGAAAAAACCTGCGCGAAGTCATCCAGTCGAAGTTGCAGGCTGACATCGGCGCTGGCGAGACTGCCCGGTCCTGTCACCGCCCGCCAGCCGCCGCCCACGGCGATCGTCTTTTCAAGCAACGGCTCCAGCAGCGTGGCGGGCGGTGCGATCCAGTCCGAATTCGCATACGAAGCGAGCCGGCCGTCTGCCTGGTAGTCCAGCCGGTAATACATCGCCGTGCCCTCGAGCCAATCGGGCACGACGATGCGCGCGAGTTGCAGGATATCGCCCCCCGAAGGTGCGCTCTGTGGCGTCGCATGAAGCGAAGGCACCGTAGCGTTCAACGTGTAATGCGCAACGAATCTGGCCTTTGTGGAATGCACGCAACCGGTCAAAACCAGGGCGCAGGCGCACAGCGCGAGCACGAGTTTATTCATGGCCGGAGTCCTTCTGCTTGCGGTCGCGGAAACCCGGCTCACCCGGACCCGGCGGCGGTTGCGGCGGCCCGAAGATCAGGCTCTGCGGCTTGGCCTGCAGTTCGCGGATCAGTTGTTCGAGCAGGCGCGAAGTGCGCGTGAGGCTGGCGCTGAGCGTTTCGATGTCAGGTGCGGTTTGCGTGTCGAGCTTGCGGCCCAGGTGCTGGACGGTGTCTTCGACTTGCCCCGCTTTGCGTACCGGCTCGCGCGCTTCCTGCGCGACGCGGTTGGCGTTGGCGAGCAGCGCATGGCTCTGGTCGAGGCTTTGCTGTGCGCTCTTCAGCAGCGCCGGCATTTGTTTGGTGGCGGGCAACAGTTGCGCCTCGATCGCATCCAGTTTCGCCGTCGCCGCATCCAGTTGCCGGATGGATGCGGCGATGTGTTCGCGGTTGTCTGCATCGAGGAGCTGTTTGGTGCTGGCGAGTATCGCGTGCAGGTCCTGCATGTCCTGCTGCGCCGAGGCTTCCAGTTGTGCCAGCCAGTCCTTGCGCAGCGGGATCAACGCGGGGTGGTCCTTGCTCGTCGTCAGCGGTGCGCTGCTGCCTTGCCCGAGCTTCAGTTCCAGCGTCTTGCCGCCGGTCAGTCCCTGCATGCTGACGACCGCGTAAGTGGCATGGGTGATGTAGGTATCGCGACGGACGTGCAAGTCCACGATCACGCGCGAGCGGTCACGCGGATCGAAATGGATGTCGGTGACGTGTCCTACTTCCAGTCCCTTGAACTGCACCTTGGTCTGCGGCGCAAGCCCGTCCACCGATTCGGATGTGACGATGCGATATGCGAGCGGTTCTCCCGGGCCCGAGGAAAGCCAGAAGAAAATCAGCACGCCGGCCACGCTGAAGACGACCAGGAAACAGACGGCGATGATGGCGTGCGCGCGGTTTTCCATTTTCATCGTGTCTCGTAGCGGGAGAGTCTGCGCAATTGCCTCTCGCCACGGCGTGAACGGAAGAAATCCTGCACGAACGGATGATCGAATCCGGATACCTCCTCGAGCGTGCCCACCGCGATCAGCCGGCCTTCGTCGAGCACGGCGATGCGGTCGCTCAGCGCGGCCATGCTGTAGAGGTCGTGGGTGACCATCATCACCGTGAGGTTCAGTTCCTTGTGCAGCGAACCGAGCAGGTCGTCGAATTC
>DASXWZ010000063.1:0-12513 GCA_036503375.1 Rhodanobacteraceae bacterium
CGTCGCGAACGGAACCCGGAATCCATTTTTGCCTTGCGTCGAGCAGAAGATGGATTTCGGCTTTCGCCGGAATGACGAGGTAAGCTTTCGAAATGCCGATTCCCGAATCACTCGCCGCCTCGCTACGCGGCATTTTCCCGGCAGAATCATTCGCCTTCGACGAAGCCGCGCGCACAGCCTACGCCTACGACAATTCGCGCCGGGTCGCGCTGCCCGATGCGGTGGTGTTCCCGACGGCGCACGAGCAGGTGGTCGCGCTCGTAAGAGCCTGCCGCGAATATCGCACACCGCTGATCGCGCGCGGCCGCGGTACCAACACCACCGGCGCGACGGTGCCCGACAACGGCGGGATCGTCGCCAGCTTCGAACGCATGAACCGCATCCTTGCGATCGAGCCCAGCGACCGCATCGCGATCGTCGAGCCCGGCGTGCTGAATGCAGACCTCCAACGCGCGCTGGGCGAACACGGTTTGTTCTGGCCACCCGATCCCACCTCTGCGCCGTACTGCACGATCGGCGGCAATCTCGCCTGCAATGCCGGCGGACCGCGCGCGGTGAAATATGGCGCCACGCGCGACAACGTGCTTGGTCTGCGCGCGGTCGGGGGAAGTGGCCAATCTTTCCGCTGCGGCACGCGCACCACCAAGGGTTCGGTGGGCTACGACCTCACGCGCTACCTGATCGGGTCCGAAGGCACGCTGGCGCTGATCACGGAAGCGACGCTGAAGCTGACGCCCAAACCTTCCGCGATCCGCACGCTCCGCGCCGATTACGCCGATGTCGATGCGGCAGCCGAAGCGGTGGCGCGGATCATGGCGCAACCAGCCACGCCCTGCGCGCTGGAATTCATGGACGATGCGGCACTGAAACTCGCGCGCGAACGCGGCGGCGATATTCCCGCGAATGCCGGTGCGCTGCTGCTGATCGAACTGGATGGCGATGAGAGCGCGCTCTCGTTCGCGGTGGAAGCGGTTTCGCACGCGGCCCGGGTGCCGGGGTTGATCCGGTTGCATGCGGCGACGAACGCCGCCGAAAGCGCATCGTTGTGGACCGCGCGCAAGGCGTTGTCGCCCGCGCTGCGCACGATCTCGCCGCACAAGATCAACGAAGACGTGGTCGTGCCGGTCTCGCGCGTGCCGCAATTGGTCGCGCGATTGCGCAAGCTCGCCGACGAATACGCCTTGCCGATCGTCTGCTTCGGCCACGCGGGCAACGGCAACCTGCACGTCAACCTCCTGCCGCGCGACGATGCCGAACGCGAGCGCGCGCACGCGTGCCTTGCCGAAGTTTTCAAGGCCGTGATCGCGCTGGAGGGCACGCTGTCCGGCGAACACGGCATTGGTACGGCCAAGCGCGACTTCATGGCGCAGGCGATCGACGCGGACGCTTTGGAGCTGATGCGTGGCATCAAGCGCGTGTTCGATCCGGACGGAATCCTCAATCCGGGGAAACTGCTTCCCGACGCGTCACAATGAGCCGTGCGCAGGCGCATTCCGGAGGATCGATCATGTTCGCGATGACCGTCGGCCTTTTGCTCGCGATGAATGCGACGCCCGGCGCCGCCGCGCCGGCGCACGGTGCCGGACACGCGCTCGTCACCGACCTGCCCGCCGGTTTCCTGCCGGAAGGCGTCGAGTGGGATGCGCTGCATCGGCGTTTCCTGGTGAGCAGCATCCGCGAGCAACGCATCGCGGCGGTCGATCCGTCGGATGGACACGCACGTGATTTCGCGAAGGCGCCCGGCAGCGTGCTCGGTTTCCACATCGCGCCGCGCGCGCATGTCGTGTGGGCCACCTGGACCCGTTTCGGACACGCGTTCGTCCACAATCCCGCATCGGGCATCGCAGCGTGGTCGCTGCGCGATGGTCGCGCGCTCGGCAACTGGCCGCTACCCGGCAGCGACCCGCGCGCGAATCTCGGCGATCTGCTGATCCTCGATGCGCACACGATCATCGCCAGCGACAGCGGCACCGGCGCGATCTGGCGTTTCGACACCCGCACCCATCGATACAGCAAGGTGGTGTCCGCGGGAAAATTCCAATCGCCGCAAGGTCTCGCGCCCGGCCGCGTCGCGGGCACTTTCTACCTCGCCGACTATCCGACCGGTTTGTGGCGGATCACGCTGAAGGATGGCACGGCGACCCATTTGCAGGCACCCGCCGACACCGAAGTGCGGGGAGTCGATGGGCTGTATCGCTACGGCGATCGGTTGATCGCGGTGCAGAACGGCACCCATACGCCGCGCATTCTGGTGATCGCGTTCGACGCGCGCGATTCGATCACCTCGGTGCGGCGGTGGCGAGAATTGCCCGACACCGAACCGTCGCTCGGAACACTCGCCGACGGATATTTCTGGTTCGTCGCAAATGGCCAGTGGAACAGTTACGACGGCGATTTGAAACCGAACGCCGGCGCGAAGCTCGAGAGGCCGCGCCTGCGCGGTTTGCCCTTGTCGGAGCTGGCTGCGCCGCAATGATGCAGGCGGAAAATTTTGCATCGTTGCTTGCGCGCATCCGCGCCTGCCGCGAATGCGCGGCGCATTTCCCGCACGGTCCGCGCCCGGTATTGCAGGCGCGCCCGGACGCGCGCCTGCTGATCGTCAGCCAGGCGCCGGGGCGGCGCGTGCACGAAAGCGGCATCCCGTTCAATGACAAGAGCGGGGAAAAACTGCGCGGCTGGCTCGGCATCGACGAGCCGACGTTCCACGACGCAAAACGCGTGGCGATCGTGCCGATGGCGTTCTGCTATCCGGGCAAGGGCGCGTCCGGCGACCTGCCGCCGCGGCGCGAATGCGCGCCACGCTGGCATCCGTTGTTGATGCCGCGCCTCCGCAAGATCGAACTGACGCTGGCGATCGGCGGCTACGCGATCGACGCGCTGCTCGGGCCACGCAAACGCGTCTCGCTCACCGAAACCGTGTGCGCGTGGCGTGAATATCTGGATACGGGCGTCATGCCGCTTCCCCATCCAAGTCCGCGCAACACCGCGTGGTTCGTCTACAACCCGTGGTTCGAGCGGGAAGCGGTTCCCGCATTGCGCGCACGCGTGCAGGAAATTCTGGCACCGGCTCAGCGCACGTAATGCGTGATCGCCACCGCGATCTGCATCAGGATCAACGCGCACATTCCCGCCAGCGCGTCGTCCAGCATTACCCCGAAACCGCCATGCACGCGCCGATCGGCGATGCGGATCGGCCACGGCTTCCAGATATCGAACAGGCGGAACAAACCGAAACCTGCAATAAGCCACGGCCAGCCGGCCGGAGCGGCGTACAACGCGATCCATTGTCCGACGAACTCGTCCCACACCAGCGCACGATGATCGTCCACGCCCAGCCGCTTGCCGGAAACCGAGCACGCCCATACGCCGAGTGCGAAGGCGATGACCAGAATCGGCACGTACCACGCGGGCGGCAATCCGCGCAGCGCGAACCACCACGGGACCAGCGCCACGAGCGAACCGGCGGTGCCCGGCGCGCGCGGGGCGAGTCCCGATCCGAAGCCCGTTGCGATCCAGCCGGCCGGATGCGTCAGCAGCACGCGCAATTGCTCACGCGTCAGTGTTTTTCTTGCGTGAAGGGTCGCGGTCACATTCACGACGTGAAATGCTGCCAGCCGCGCTTCGGCATTTCCACTACGTTGCCGTTGGCATCGCGCAGGTTCACAGCGGCGCCGGCCACGATGCGGCCGATGCGCGCCGCGGCGCAATCGATTCGAGCCAATGCTTCGACAACGCGCGGTGCGTCCGCTTCGCGCACGGTGAAACACAGTTCGTAGTCATCGCCGCCGGACAGCGCGAAGTCGCGACACTGCGCCGCTGCGAAAAATTCCTTCAGCGTCACGGAAATCGGCAATGCGTCGACGTCGATCACCGCGCCGGCGGCGCTAGCTTCGCAAACATGTCCGAGGTCGGCGAGCAATCCGTCGGAAACATCGATGCACGCGCTGGCAATCCCGCGCAGCGCCAAGCCCGCTGCAACGCGCGGCTGTGGCCGGTTCAATCGTGCAGCCAATTCGGCACGCTGCTGCTTTCCCGGGTTCCGAATTCGGGGTTCCGAGTTCCGCAGCAATTCCAGTGCTCCCGCCGCATCTCCCAATGTGCCGGTCACGAACACCGCATCGCCTGCGCGCGCGCCTGAACGCAGCAGCGCACGGTTCCCGGGAACAAGGCCGAATGCGCTGACCGTGATGCTCAAGGGGCCTTGCGTGGTGTCGCCGCCGATCAACGCTACTTCGTGCTCGCGCGCCAATTCCGCGAAACCATCGGCGAAACGCTCCACGAAATCCGTTTCCGCCCGTGGCAAAGTCAGCGAGAGCATTGCCCACGCCGGCACGGCGCCCATGGCGGCGAGATCGGAAAGATTCACCGCCAGCGATTTCCAGCCGATGTCTTCCGCTGAAGTATCGTGCGGAAAGTGGACGCCGGCGACCAGCGTGTCGGTGCACGCGGCCAGTTGTTGTCCGGCCGGCGGTTTCAACAACGCGGCATCATCGCCTATCCCGAGTGCCACGTCTTCGCGCGAATGCGCGATGCGCTCGCGGATAAACGCTATCAGATCGAATTCGCGCACGTCACTGCGACGCGGCTTCCGCGCTGCGCCATTCGCGCGCGAGCTTGTCCAGCACACCATTGACGTAAGTATGGCCGTGCTCGGAACCGAAGCGCTTCACCAGTTCGATCGCTTCATTCAACACAACCCGATACGGCACGTCCGGCCGGTGTTTCAACTCGTACGCACCCAATCGCAACGTCGCGCGCTCGATCGGATCGACCTGCTCGATGCCGCGGTCGAGGAACGGCGCCAAGCCCGCGTCCAGTTCCGCGCGATGCTCATCCACGCCGCGCACCAGGTCCTCGAAGTATTCGAGATCCGCGACCTGCATGTCCTGCTCGTGGCGGAACTGTTCGATGACCGCGCGCGCATTGCTGCCGCTCATCTGCCAGGCATACAGCGCCTGCAGGGCGCGCCGGCGCGCGCGCGAACGCGCGGCGGGATCGATGCCTTGCGGATGCGGGTGCGTGTTCACGCGGAGCATTCTCCCATCATCACCGCCATTTCCACCGCCGCGCGCGCCACCTCTTCGCCCTTGTTTCCGTGCGCACCGTCGGCGCGGGCGCGGGCATCGGCCTCGCGTTCCACCGCGAGTACGCCATTCAACACAGGCACGCCGTGATCCAGCGCGACGCGCATCAGACCGCGCGCGCATTCGTCAGCGACGTGTTCGTAGTGCCGCGTTTCGCCGCGCACCACGCAACCCAGCGCGACGATCGCGGCATATTTCTTCTGCGCAGCGAGATTCGCCGCGAGCATCGGCAGTTCCCAGGCGCCCGGCACGCGCAGGATCGTCAACATGCTTTCGTCCAAGCCGCACTGCGCGAACGCACGCAGCGCGCCTGCGACCAGCGCATCGACGATCTCCGCATTCCAGCGGCTGGCGATCACGGCATAGCGCGCGCCGGGCGGCGAATGCGGTTCGGCGGCAGGAGCGTCAGCGCGCGACATTGCGTCCTTCTTCCGCTTCGTCGACGTACTCCACCACTTCCAGTCCGAAACCCGACAGGCCAACCAGCTTGCGCGGGGTGCCGAGCACGCGCAAGCGCCGCGCCCCGAGATCGGCCAGGATCTGCGCGCCCAGACCCAATTGTCGCCATTCGTTTTGCGCATCGTTGCGGGATTCCGGAACCGGGTCCGCGTCACCGCGATTGGACAACCGGCGCAACACCCCGGCCGAATCGTCCTCGGCGCAAAGGATCACGACCACGCCGCGATCTTCCTCGGCGATGCGCTGCAGCGCCGAAGACAAATCGAGCCCGCAATCTTCGCGGTGCAGGTGCAGCACGTCGGACAAGGTGTCCCGCACGTGCACGCGTGCCAGCACCGGTACGCCATCGTCCACACGGCCGCGCACCAGCGCGAAATGCAGATCGTTGCGCAGCGAATCGCGCCAGGCCACCAGCCGGAATCGACCGAATTCCGTTTGCACCTCCGATTCGTGCACGCGCGAGATGGTTTTCTCGGTTCTCAATCGATGCCGGATCAGATCGGCAATGCTGCCTATTTTCAGACCGTGTTTGCGCGCGAAGATTTCCAGTTCCGGGCGCCGTGCCATCGAACCGTCTTCGTGCAGGATTTCCACCAGCACGCCGGCCGGTTCGCATCCTGCGAGCGCGGCGAGATCGACCGCGGCTTCGGTGTGCCCGGCCCGCGACAGCACGCCACCGGGCTGGGCCATCAGCGGGAAAACATGACCGGGCTGGATCAAATCGGAAGGTTTTGCATCCGGCGCGACGGCCACTTGAATGGTGCGCGCGCGATCGTGCGCGCTGATGCCGGTGGTGACGCCGCTGGCGGCCTCGATCGATACGGTGAAATTGGTGTGGTGCACGGAGGCGTTGTCCTGCACCATCGGCCGCAGTCCCAAGCGGCGGCAGCGCTTCTCGTCCAGCGCGAGACAGATCAATCCGCGCCCTTCGCGCGCCATGAAATTGATGTCTTCCGCGCGCACCTTGTCGGCGGCCATGATCAGGTCGCCTTCGTTCTCGCGATCCTCATCATCGAGGATCACGACCATGCGGCCGGTGCGCAGTTCGTCGAGGAGTTCTGGAATCGAGGAGAAAGGCATGCGTAGTGTGCGTCGAGATATCTCGTCATTCCGGCGCGGCGAAGCCGCAATCCGGATGTTGCTTCCTGCCGGCAGATTCCGGATTCCGCCTTCGGGCCCGAGTGACGGCCGTTTTATCGCCGTGCTTCCAGAAGCCGTTCGATGTAGCGCGCCATCATATCCACTTCCAGGTTCAGCACGTCGCCCGGCTTGCGCCGCGCAAAAGTAGTGGCCTCGATCGTGTGCGGGATCAGGTTGACGGAAAAGCGAGTGCCGTCCGCCTCGTTTACCGTGAGGCTCACGCCATCCACGCATGCCGAGCCCTTGACGGCGATGTAGCGTGACAGATCGGGCGGCGCTTCGATCCACCAGCGCTGTGAACGCGCGTCCGGCTCGATCGAGACGATGCGTGCGAGGCCGTCCACGTGGCCGGAAACAAGATGTCCGCCCAGCCGATCCGATAGCCGCAGGGCCTTTTCCAGATTGACCACGTCGCCTTCGCGCAATGCGCCCAGCGTCACCAGGGCCAACGTTTCTTTCGAGACATCGAAAGCGAGCGTTGCGCCTTCACGCTCGACCACGGTGAGGCAGCAGCCGGAGACGGCGATGCTGTCGCCGATCGCGACGTCGGAAAAATCCAGCCCCGGCGCATCGATGGCCAACCGCAAGTCGCCGCCGCGCGGCTCTCTGCGCGCGAGTGTGCCGACGGCTTCGATGAGTCCTGTAAACATTGCTTTTCTTGAGAAGTGTGCGGCCAAGGATGGCCGCTTTTTGATCTTCGCGATCAGGATGATCGCATTAATTAATCCGGAGCAGCAGCAGCCAGTCCTCACCGACGCTGCGCTGATCGATTACACGCAAGGTGTGCCGCTGCACCATGCTTTCCAACGGCCGCAACGCCAGCAACGGACGCGCGCAGTCGCCCAGCAGCACCGGCGCAACATAGAGCAGCAATTCGTCCACCAGCCCGGCTTCGAACAGCGCGCCACACAGGCGCGGCCCGGCTTCCACTTGCAACTCGTTCACCTGCTTTTGTGCGAGCAATCGCATGACCGCATGCAGATCGAGCTTGCCGTTCGCATCGAGGTCGACCGCCGCGAGTTCCGTTTGTGCGTAGCGGCCATCGGATGGTTGCGCATCCGGCGAGTGCAGCACCAGGGTTGGTGTGCTGCCGTCGAGGAGATGCGCACCGGCTGGCAACGAGTCGAGACGGCGGTCGAGTACGACACGAAGCGGCTTGAAGCCTTTTACAGAAACACCATCCCCACCCAAACCCTCGCGCACACCATCCTTACGCGGAGGCTGCTTTTCACTTTCCCCCTCGAGGGGAAGGCCGGGATGGGGATGGCGCTCACTCGATCTCACTGTCAAGCGCGGATCGTCCGCACGCGCGGTGCCCGACGCGGTAAGAATCGCCGAGCTGCGGGCGCGCCAGCGCTGCACGTCGGCGCGCGCGGCTTCGCCGGTGATCCATTTCGATTCGCCGCTGGCGAGCGCGGTGCGCCCGTCCAGGCTCATCGCCAGTTTGACTCGCACCCACGGCCGGCCGCATTCCATGCGCGAGAGGAATCCTCGATTCAGTTCGCGCGCGGCGTTGCACATCAAACCGCTCTCGACTTCGATGCCTGCTTCGCGCAAACGGCGCAATCCCCCACCGGCCGTCCTGGGATTCGGATCCTCGCAAGCCGCGATCACGCGCGCGATGCCGGCTTCGACCAGCGCATCCGCGCAAGGCGGCGTGCGGCCGTAATGCGCGCAGGGCTCCAGCGTGACGTAGGCGGTCGCGCCGCGTGCGCGCATCCCCGCTGCTCGCAAGGCGAAAACTTCGGCATGCGGCTCGCCCGCGCGCAAGTGCCAGCCTTCGCCGATGATTTCCTCGCCGCGCGCAATCACGCAGCCTACGCGCGGATTGGGTTGGGTCGTGAACAGCCCGCGCTCGGCCAGGCGCAGCGCGCGCGCCATCATGGCGTGGTCGGTGGCCGAGAAGCCGGGACTCGGAACTCGGGACTCGGAACTCGAAGAAACAGCCATCGGCACTATCCGGAATTCAGGAAATCCGTTCGCGTTGAGCGTAGCTCGCGCAGCGAGCGGAGTCGAAACGCCTACTTGCCCTTCGACTTCGGCCCTGCGGACCGTAGCCTGTCCTGAGCGCAGTCGAGGAGCTCAGGGCGAACGGAATCAACTGCAGGTTGATCAGCGCTTCTTGTTCTTGTCGATGCGCACGATCTCGGCGCCGCCCAGCAGCGGCAACTGGCCTTCGCCCGGCAGGTCGCGCTCCAGGCGATCCAGCTCCTCGCGAAAATCGGCGACGTCCTCGAATGAGCGGTAGACCGACGCGTAACGCACGTAGCCGACGTGGTCGAGCTTGCGCAGTTCCGCCATCACGAATTCGCCGACGCGGCGCGAGGGCAGTTCGCGTTCGGTGGTCATGCGCAACTGGTGCACCACTGAGCGCACCGCCGCTTCGATCTGCTCCTCGGAAACCGGACGCTTGTGCAGCGCGCGGTCAAAACCGTTGCGCAGCTTGCGCGCATCGAATGCTTCACGCCGACCGTCGTCCTTGATGATCGCCGGCAGCTTCAGCTCCACCGTTTCCTGCGTGGAGAAACGCTCGCCACAGGCCGAACACTCGCGCCGTCGCCGGATCGTGGCGCCGTCTTCGGACACGCGCGAGTCGATCACGCGGGTATCGATGTGCTGGCAGAAGGGGCAGTGCATTATTTGTTGGTAGCCACTCCGAAGCAGTGAGAGTAACCGTCATCATCCGTCACAAAAAACTCGGTTTGTCCATAGTCTCGATCGACGATCTCGGAAACCGGATAGCCAAGTACGAGAAGTCGCTCCCTGAGCGCATGAATATCAGTGGGCGCCCAGTACAACCTCAGGCCTTCGTAATTGTCAGGTTTGACAGGAGAGCCTGCGCGCTGATTGAGCCAGAAATATAGCTTCTCGTTATGAACCATGCATCCAACGAGGCGGCCATCTTTCCTCATGGGGGAATCCATGGACAGCCCCAAACCCTCGGTCCAGAACCGTAGACTTCTTTCCAAATCGGCGCTCGGAACGACGACACTGCATGATTCAACCAGCATTGGGGTTTCGATGCCGCGCATTGTCGCTGTTCGCAATTTGCGATTGCCGACTCCGGACTTCTCACCCATATACCGGAAACTTCGCGCACTGCGCATTCACCAGATCACGTACGTCGGCGATGACCTTCTCGTCGTTGGGTGAGTCCAGCACGTCGGCGATCCAGCCGGCGAGTTCGACGCAGTCGGCTTCCTTGTACCCGCGCGTGGTCACGGCCGGCGTGCCGAGGCGCAGGCCGGACGTGACGAACGGCTTCTGCGGATCATTGGGCACGGCGTTCTTGTTGACGGTGATGTGCGCGCGGCCGAGCGCTGCTTCGGCGTCTTTTCCGGTGATCGGCTTGCCGATCAGATCGACCAGGAACAGGTGATTCTCGGTGCCGCCGGACACGATCTTGTAGCCGCGCTCGATCAGCTTTTTCGCCATCGCCTTGGCATTCTTCGCGACCTGCTGCTGATAAGTCTTGAACTCCGGTTCCAGCGCTTCCTTGAAGGCGACGGCCTTGGCCGCGATCACGTGCATCAACGGTCCGCCCTGGATGCCGGGAAACACGATCGACTGCAGTTTCTTCTCGATCTCCTCGGCTTGGCTTCCCATCGCCGACTTCTTTGCGACGATCAAGCCGCCGCGCGGGCCGCGCAGGGTCTTGTGCGTGGTGGATGTGACCACGTGCGCGTGCGGCAGCGGCGACGGATACACGCCCGCGGCGATCAGCCCGGCGACGTGCGCCATGTCCACGAACAGGTACGCGCCGACTTTGTCAGCGATCGCGCGGAGGCGCGCCCAGTCCATCACCTGCGAGTACGCGCTGAAACCGGCCACGACCATTTTCGGCTTGTGTTCGACCGCGAGCTTTTCGATCGCGTCGTAATCGACCAGGCCTTGATCATTCACGCCGTACTGCACGGCGTTGTAGATCTTGCCGGAGAGATTGACCTTGGCGCCGTGGGTCAGATGGCCGCCGTGTGCGAGCGCCATGCCGAGGATCGTGTCGCCCGGATTCAGCAGCGCGAAGTACACCGCCTGGTTGGCCTGCGAGCCCGAATGCGGCTGCACGTTGGCGTAGTCGCAATCGAACAGTTTCTTCAGGCGCTCGATCGCGAGCTTCTCGGCGACGTCCACGTAATCGCAGCCGCCGTAGTAGCGTTTGCCCGGATAGCCTTCCGCGTACTTGTTGGTCAGCACCGAACCCTGCGCCTCCAGCACGCGCGGGCTGGCGTAGTTTTCCGAAGCGATCAGCTCGACGTGGTCTTCCTGCCGCTGCTTCTCTTCCATGATCGCGCGGGCCAGTTCGTCGTCGTAGCCGGCGATACGCATGTCACGTGGAAACATCGTGGGCCTCGCGCGAGATCGGTGCAAGCCGAAATCTTAGCCGGTTCCGCCGCGAAGCGCCGAGCAGGGATCGACGGCACACTTGAATCATGCGCGGATCGGCCAAACGATGATTGTCCATCGCGTCAATCGCGCAAGGAGTGCCTCGATGAAAATCCGCACATTGGGCCGCAATGGCCTGAAAGTCTCCGCACTGGGCTTGGGCTGTATGGGGATGTCGGACATGTACGGCGCGAGCGATCGCGCCGAGAGCATCGCCACCATCCACGCCGCGCTGGAAGCCGGCATCACCCTGCTCGACACCGGCGATTTCTATGGCATGGGCCACAACGAGATGCTGCTGGGCGAGGCGCTCAGCGGACTGCCACGCGACAGCTATCAGCTCAGCGTGAAGTTCGGCGCGCAGCGCGGGCCCGACGGTTCTTGGCTGGGTTACGACGCGCGCCCCGCCGCGGTGAAGACCGCGCTGGCGTACTCGCTGAAGCGGCTGCGCACCGATTACATCGACATCTATCGCCCGGCGCGGCTGGATCCCGAAGTGCCGATCGAGGACACGGTCGGCGCGATCGCCGACCTGGCGAAAGCAGGTTACGTGCGGGCGCTCGGGCTTTCCGAAGTGGGTGCGGAAACGCTCCGCCGTGCACAGGCGGTGCTGCCGGTCAGCGATTTGCAGATCGAATACTCGTTGATTTCGCGCGGCATCGAGTCGGCGATCCTGCCGGCCTGCCGCGAGCTGGGTATCGGCATCACCGCCTACGGCGTGTTGTCGCGCGGCCTGATCAGCGGGCACTGGTCGAAGCAGCGCGACACCGATGCGCGCGATTTCCGCAGCCATGCGCCGCGTTTCCAGGGTGAGAATCTGCAACACAATCTGGCGCTGGTGGAGCAATTGCGCGCCATCGCCGAAACGCGCGGCGTCAGCGTGGCGCAGCTCGCGATCGCGTGGGTGCTGGCGCGCGGCGAGGACATCGTGCCGCTGGTTGGCGCGCGCACCCGCACGCGATTGCAGGAAGCGCTGGGCGCACTGGAGATCACCTTGAGCGAGGACGAACTCGCCGCGATCGAACGCGCGGTGCCGCCCGATGCCGCCGCCGGCGAACGCTATTCCGCACAAGGCATGGCCACGCTGGACAGTGAGCGCGGTTGAGGCGCGGAGTCTCACCCATCCCGCACGGAGATCGTGCGCCGGTACAGCGCCGAAACCATCACGTAGCTGATGATCATCAGCAGCAGCCATGAGCCGATCTTGGAGGGCGGCACGGCGTGCCACGCGTGGCGTTGCGCCGGGTAGTACCAGGCCTTGGTGAAGGTGCCGAGGTTCTCCGCGAACCAGATGAACATCGCGACCAGGGTAAAGCCGAGCAGCAGCGGCATGCGGCGGTAATGGAAGCGCACGCGGTAGTGGATCCAGGTCGGACCGAACACCCACGCGACCAGCAGGAAGATCGCGATGCGGAAGTCATGCCCGTAGTGATCGGAGAAGAAGTTG
>DASXWZ010000064.1:0-8164 GCA_036503375.1 Rhodanobacteraceae bacterium
ACCAGCGGCCATCGCCGACCGCCACGCGATTCTTCAAGGTGAAATGATGATCCGGCTGGATCGACGGATCCTCCATCTCGTTGGCGACGATGCCGTGGTGATCGGGATACAACCCTGTCACCAGTGTGTAGTGATTGGGAAAGGTGAGCGTGGGAAACGACGGAGTCATCCATTGCGCGCGCACGCCGCGGTCAGCAAGTGCTTCCAGGTTCGGCGACAGTCCGCGTTGCAGGTAATCGGGACGATAACCGTCGATGGAAACCAGGATCAGCGGATTTGCCGCAGCGACGCTTGATACCGTGGCGGCCGGCTCGGAAACCGCCGCCGTGGTGCGCACGTTCGACGGCGCGCGCGCGCTGCAGGCGGCCAGCGCCAGCGCGCAAGCGAAGATCAGGACGCGTAGCGATTGCCGCATGGACCGATGCCTCAAAACCACGCAGTCTGCCAGAAGCGCGCGCGGATGCGTCAGGCGATCGGACGATCGCCGGTCGATTTCCACTGGTGCATCCGCGCCGATCGTGCTAACACGGCATGCTCGGCATCATGCAATTCGGGAGCGGCTCATGCGCACATCCATCCTGGGTCTCCGGAACACGACTTTTCGCGCGCGCGGAATATCCACGCTCGTCTGTGTGCTGACACTGCTGGCCGGCACGGCGAACGCGGATGTGGGCCGCGGCGACCGCTATTCGGGCCAGCCCTGGGCCTCGCGCTCTCCGGTGCTGGCGCAGCACGGCATGGCGGCCACGGAACAACCGCTGGCCTCGCTGGCCGCCGTCGAAATCCTGAAGAAGGGCGGCAGCGCGGTGGACGCGGCGATCGCTGCGAACGCCGTGCTCGGCCTGATGCAGCCGGTGTTGAACGGCATCGGCGGCGACGCTTTCGCGATCGTGTGGGATCCGAAAACGCACAAACTCTATGGCTACAACGGCTCGGGCCCGTCGGCGAAAGGCCGCGATCTGGCGAAGATGCAGGCCGAAGTGAAGGCCGCCTACAAGAAAGCGGGCCTGCCGTACGAGGCGCATATCCCGGCCGTGGGCTCGCTGCCGATCACGGTGCCCGGCACGGTGGACACCTGGTTCGCGCTGCACGGGAAGTTCGGCAAGCTGCCGATCTCGGACGATCTCGCGCCCGCGATCGCGCTGGCGAAGAACGATTTCCCCGTGACCGAGCTGGTGGCGAAATACTGGAAAGGGAACATGCGCGCCTTCGACAAATATTCGAAGCTGATCGAAGAGAGCGACAACGCGCGCAAGACCTACCTGATCGACGGCCACTCGCCGGAGCAGGGCGAGATCTTCCGCAATCCCGATCTGGCGCGCACGTTGACGATGCTCGCGCAGGGCGGGCGCGACGCGTTCTACAAGGGCGCGATCGCGCACACGATCGATGCATACTTCAAGCGCATCGGCGGCGATCTGCGCTATTCCGACTTCGCCGATTTCCACGGCGAGTGGGTCACGCCCGAATCGGTGGACTACCACGGCTACGACGTGTATGAGCTGCCGCCCAACGGGCAGGGCTTCGCCGCGCTGGAAATGCTCAATGTCCTGAAAGGATTCGATCTGAAGAAGATGGGCGCGGGCAGCGCCGATGCGCTCACCGCGATGATCGAAGCCAAGCGTCTTGCCTACGAAGACCTCGCCAAGTACTACGCCGATCCGCGTTTCGTGGATGTGCCGATGAAGGGACTGCTCTCGGAAAAATATGCCGACGCGCGGCGCAAGCTGATCGATCTGTCGCACGCGAATCCCGATATCGGACCCGGCGATCCGCGCCTGTTCCAGGGCGACACCACGGATTTCGAGACCGCCGATTCCGACGGCATGATGGTGTCGATGATCCAGTCCAACTACCGCGGCATGGGTTCGGGACTGGTGGCCGACGGACTGGGCTTCATGTTCCAGGATCGCGGCGAGTTGTATTCGCTGGATCCGAAAGACGCGAATGTCTACGCGCCCGGCAAGCGGCCGTTCCACACGATCATCCCCGCCTTCGTGATGAAGGGCGGCCAACCGTGGATGGCGTTCGGCGTGATGGGCGGCGACATGCAGCCGCAGGGCCACGTGCAGGTGCTGGTCAACATGATCGATTTCGGCATGAACGTGCAGGAAGCGGGCGACGCCGCGCGCTGGCGCCACTACGGCAACGCCGAACCCACCGGCGAGAAATCGCAAGGCGTCGGTACGGTGGAAATGGAATCGGGTTTCGATGCGGCGGTGAAAGCGGAATTGCGCAAGCGCGGCTACAAGATCGTGCCCGGCACCGGCGCATTCGGCGGATACGAGGCGATCCAGTACGACGCGAAGAACCACGTCTACTGGGGCGCCAGCGAAATGCGCAAGGACGGCGAGGTGATCGGTTACTAGAACCTATCTCGAATTCAGCTGCTCCATGCTTTTGCTCGTCATTCCGGCGAAAGCCGGACTGCGGAGGCAGGATGCCGGAGCGAACGCCGAAGGCGGCCCGAAGGGCGAGCGCCAAGGATGGCGCGAGTAATCCAGTGGCGATCACGCATAGTTTCGCGACTTTTCCCATCCCTGGATCTGGATCCCGCCCAATCCATGGCCGGGATGACGGGATTGAATTGCCCGCACCGCTGATCCGCCTTTCGTTTACAGCCTTTGCTCGTCATTCCGGCGAAGGCCGGAATCCAGTTGCGAGGCGCTGCCAGTTTGGCGAATTCTTTCATTCTTGCTCTGGGCAGCCTTTCCATCCCTGGGTCTTGATCCCGGCCAATCCATGGCCGGGATGACGGAGTCACTTCCCCACTGTGGCCGGGGTGACGAAGTTGCTGGATTCGCGCGTTCGCGGGGCTGAGAACCGGAAAACTTTCGCGTTTCGGTTGGAGACAGACATCAATCACGATGACTCAATGCATCATTGGATTTTTCGCGCTCGCCGCGGGCGGATAGGAAATCGAAGCGGTTCCGTAGCGCTGCTTCCCCACACTCCCGCGCAGGATGAAATCGCGCATCATCTGGAAATAACCCTCCGGATTTCGGGTGTCGATGCGCTCGCCGTCGGGGCCGGTTTCGTACTCGTAAATGCCGTGCTCGGTGTGGGGGAATACTGCGAGCGTGATCGGCTTGCCCTGCGCCTGCAGCGAGCGCAGGCGCCGCGCGGTTTCGGCGCTCGGCGCTTCGTGGTCGTTCGCGCCCAGGATCCACAACTGCGGCGTTTCGAGATTTCGCAAGACCGGCATCGGATCGTGATTCGCCGGAACGCCCGCCAACAGCACCGGACCTTGCTCGCGAATCTTCGCCTCCGGCGTTTGCAGGAAGAAAAACGTGATGTCGCCGTGTACGTACTTGAACCACGGCTCGTGCGCGTACTTCGCCTTGACGGCATCGAACTGCTTGTAGCCATCGCGGAAACCGCTGACGATGATCGACGCCACGGCATCGGTGATTTCCTGCGCTTTCGCGAGGGCGTCCTTTCCGAATCCGTGATCGGTCAGGTCGAGTGCCACCGCTTCGCGGTCTTCGTCCAGCGGCGACACCGCAAGGCCGTAACCGACGACCGCGAAATCCACCGGTTCGACCTTCGCGGCCAGCGGAATCACCCAGCCGGCTTGGCTGCCGCCCTGGTAGCCGATTCGTCCCGCGCGTGCGCCGGCGAGTCGTTTGGCCTCGTTCTTCGCCGCGATCGCATCGTCCGCCAGCAGCAGGTAGTTCTGCGTGTAAGTACCACCGGATTTTCCCGTGCCGCGCTTGTCATAAACGAATGCACCGATCCCTTCGGCTGGAAACTGCCGTTGCAGCGAGAAGAAGTCGCGTGCGGAAAAATCCTCCGAGCCGCTCACCAGCACCACGACCGGAACTCGCGCGTTGCCTCGCGGCAGGATCAAACGCCCGGCGAGCTTTACCCCTGCGCCTTCGAAAGTCGTGTCGGTGATTTCCAGCGGAATCCGTTTCCCCGCAGTGCCCGAGAACTCGATCGCGCCCTTGCGGCAATCGAATGACACGCGTTTGCCGTCCGGCTTTTCCGTCCAGCCCAGCGTGCTGGTCCAGGTGTCTCCGCTGGCCAACGTCAACACGCCCGTGGTTCCGTCTTCCTTGCGCCAGCGCAGGTGATCGCCATCGGTCGCGCCGACATCGACCGTGCTGCCGTCATGCAATTGATAGATGCCGATCCGGCAGTCATCGACGCGGTCCTTCGCGAATGCGGTGGCGGGAGAACCGAAAACCATGGCCGCGACGGAGACGGCCGCGAAGCGCGTGAGCGCGATGACGGGGTTCGGCGATGAAACTTCCATGGGGTGCTTGATCCTCGTTCCTTACGAATACTGCGGCTGGTAATGGAGGGCAATCGCGCCCGAACTGAATGTCCGGATCTCCAGGAGCTTCAGGGTGTTCGTGCCCATGCGCTCGAAGATGCGAGGGCCTTCCCCGAAGGCGAAGGGGAAAACGAGGATGCGGAACTCGTCCACCAGACCGTGCTCGAGCATCGTATGCGTCAACTCGCCCACGCCGTACTGCACCAGGCTATTGCCGGTCGCCTGCTTGAGTTTCCCGATTTCCGCCGCGACGTCCCCCTGCAGGAGCGTGGCGTTCCACTGGAGCGGTTCGCGCAGGGTCCGCGAAGCGACGTACTTGGGCATACCGTTGATCCGGTCCGCCATCTTGCCTTCGCGGGTCGGCCAGACCGCGGCGAAACCCTGATAGGTCTTCCGGCCGATCAACAGCGCGTCCGGCATCATCAGCAGGTCGTCCAGGTAGCCTTGGACATCCGGGCTGTGGAAGGCGAAAACCTGCTTAAAGAAATCCATGCTGTTGCCGCCCATCGCACCGTCGATCGACACTTCGGCTTCAACGATGATTTTTCTCATGGCCGTATTTCTCCTGGGTCCGTGGTCGCGTCACGCTGCGGGATTTCGAGGTTGGAGTAGTGCGCCTTCCAGAACGGATAGATCGTTGCATTCCAATGCTGCAGCGCCTGATACAGCTTGGCGTAGTAGCCGCGGTGATAGGCGTCGGGAGTAACCCACCAACTGACGTCGACGTCGAAGGCGAGCAGATCTGCGGTCAAGGGTGTGCGCCGACCCATCGGGTACAAATAACAGCACCCCAAATACTGGCGGGCGGAATCGTAGACGGCATAGGTGAACGATTCGCCCTCGCGAAACTCGCATTCGTGCCAGACAAGGTCGATGTAGTTGAATTCCGGGGTGACCGGCTCGGTGGGCCACTCGCCGCCGCGGGTCCTCCGGATCAGATCGATACTGGCGTTGATCCCCTGCACGTCGTCGAGCAACTGATCACGGTTGATCGCGGCGGCGCGGATGTCGTCGTAGCTCAGTTCCCGGGGGATCGTCGATCCTGCGGGGACGCCCAGGCGTTTGATGAAACCTTCGTAGTTCATGACCGTTGCTCCGGCTGCAGGCAGATGACTTGCCGCGCGCCGGTCAGCCGGTGCGCTTCCGCAACGCGTACACCGCCGTGTTGAGCGCAGTGACGCCCTGTTCGGAGAAAGTCGTTTGATCCGCGAGGATGTCGCGGCGCTCCAGCAGCTCGATCTCCCACCGCTCGCCGAACAGGCGGTGTACCTCGCGTTCTTCCACGGAGAACGGCGGACCTTCCATTTCGTGTTGCGGATATTCCAGCGTGATCAGCAGCCCGCGGCAGCCGGCGGGCAAACGATCGTAGACTTCGCGCGCGTAGCGCTCGCGCATCGGCGGCGGCAGTGCGATCAGCGCGGCGCGGTCGTAGATCGCGCCGCATTCGGCGATCGATGATTTGTCGATCGCAAAAATGTCGGCCTGGATGATTTCGAGATCGCCCGCGATGTAGTGCGTGCCGTACGTCGCATGGTGCTCCTGCGGCTGCAATGCGTGCTCGGCGAAAAATTGCTCGATCGCCAGCGGCGCCAGTTCCACGCCGCGCACGCGCAAGCCTTGCGAAGCCAGCCACATCATGTCGAGCGTCTTGCCGCACAGCGGCACCAGCACGCGCGTGCCGCGCGGCACATCGAGTGCCGGCCAATGCTTCTGCAGCAGCGGCATCACCTCATTGCGATGAAAGCCGATGCGCCCTTCCTGCCAGCGTTGCAGCCAGAAATCCGTGTCCATGATCGATCGTTCGCAGAAAGCCGTCGACCATATTAACCCGGCAGCGCGATCCGTTCCGCGCTCGATCCGCAGCGGTCAACCGCCCGGCTTGTGGAAGCGGTACACGAACTGGTCGGTGCGTCCGCGGATCGACTTGTCAAAGACCGCGTGCTTGTGATCATCGGCCGGATTACGCAGCACGTCGCTCTCGCGGTCGAACACGAAACCCGCCGCCACCACCTGTTTCTTCACGATCGCCGGATCGATGCGGTGCAGCGTGTCGGTGTCGCGCATACCGGAGCCCGCCTCCGCGACGTGATCGACGATCACGTACACGCCGCCGGGTTTCAGCGCGGCGTACACATCCTTGTTCAACACCGCGGGATCGATCTTGCCCATGAACTTGTCGGGATAGTCGTGATAGTTCTGCGAGGTGAACACCACGTCGACCGGTTCGGGTGCGGTGAGTTTCGCAGCCGGCTGGATCGCGACACTGATGTTGCCGTAACCGGGTTGCTTCGAGAGCTTGCGCATCATGTCCGAATCCGGATGCGATTCGTCGTCGTAAGGCTTGGGCCACACGGCGTACACGTGTCCGGTCGGGCCGACCACCTTGCTGAACACGCGCGTGAAATAGCCGCTGCCCGGAATCAGCTCCAGCACCTTGTCGCCCGGCTTGATGCCGGCGAACGCCGTGATCTCGGCGACGTGACGGCGCGCATCGATCTTCGCGTCCGCGCCGCGCGACGGATCGGCGACGGCTTTCGCGACGTAGGCAGGAACCTGGGTGTAAGCAAAGGCGGACAGCGCCATTGCCAGACCGGCTGCGAGAACGACGGACCTGCGAAGCATGGCGACCTCCGTTCGGCGGTGGATGCGCGGATGCTCGTGTGGCCGCCGGATCGCAGCCAGTGTCGAAGGTCACCGTGCCGGCTGTCGTTGTCGCCACGCGGTGCTATCGTTGAGCAAGGGGAGGGGAACCCATGAAAGCCTGGCATTGGTTGCTGGTCGGTGTCGCGGGTTGGCTTGTCGTCGGCGCCCTGTTCTGGGTCGCGACGAAAAACATCAGGCATCTGGCCGCCGCGAATGCGGAGCGAGTCGCGGTCGAGCGCGCAGAGAACAACGCGCCGTTGCCGAAGGGGCGCCCGTTCACGCGCGTGGAAGCCAACACGTTCCTGGATGCGGCGGAACGCGCCGAGAAGATCGCCGATCCGCTGCAGCGCTGCCTCGCCTATCCCGATCCGCCGGGCAGTCATTGGGATCACGCCACGGTCGTTGCCTATTGCAACTATCGCCTTCAGCCGACGATTTCTTTCGACGAGGTCAAGCAGTTGGTCCAGGCGGGTCGCGCCCGCGAACTCGACCGCATGTTCGACGATGCACTGCACGCACAACTGACCGATCCGGATGCGCGCGGCAGGCTGGATCGGATTTTCATCAAGGATTTCGGCAAGGCCTCGTTCGACATCCGTTCGACGCTGGACGCGTGGAAGCGCCAATCGCCCGACAGCGCGTTTGCATACGCGGCGAGCGGGTACGAATACGAGGAGATGGCATCCGACGCACGCGGAGAAAAATACATTTCGGACACGTCCCAAAGCGCCATCGATTCGATGGACCGGCTGGCCCAGCAGGCGGATTCCGACCTGAAACGCGCGCTGGCGCTGAACCCGAAGATCACGCCGGCATACGGCGCAATGATTTCACTCGGCGGGATGACGCTCGGCCGCAGTTACGCGCTCGATGCCGTGAAGCGCGGGCTCGCACAGGACCCGGGGAACCTCCACCTCTACGATCAGTGGATGTGGCTGGAACAGCCCAACTGGTACGGATCGCTCGATGCGATGGCCGCCGTCGCAGACGACGCGCAAAAGCACGCGGACCGCAATCCACTGCTGCGGATTCTCGTCAACTCAAGGGCCTTCTATCGCATCGAAAAATGCGAATGCACCAAGGCCACAGAACTCTCCGCGTACGAGGCCGTGGAGGAGACGTTCCCCGGTCTTGCGGCCTTGCTTCACGCCGGCTGGTCCGCCAAGTACGCGGGCAATCCGCAGGACATGACGATCTACTTCTCCGAAGCATTGCGTTTCAATCCGGGCCTGCGCGACGTGC
>DASXWZ010000065.1:0-8515 GCA_036503375.1 Rhodanobacteraceae bacterium
AGGGATCGGCCGGCGGCGTGCCGATCGTGTACGACCCCGGTTTCGGTTTCATCTTTGCCTCGGTGATCGGCCTGACCGCCGGGACCATGTTCCTGATGTGGCTGGGCGAGCAGATCACCGAACGCGGCGTGGGCAATGGCATTTCCCTGATCATCTTCGCGGGCATCGTCGCGGGTCTGCCGCGTGCGTTGACGCAGACCGCGTCCATGGCGAGCAGCGGCGAGCTGTCTTCGATCATGGTGCTGCTGGTCGCGGCGGTCGTGCTGCTGGTGACCGCGTTCTGCGTGTTCATGGAGAGTGCGCAGCGGCGCATCACCGTGAACTACGCGCGACGCCAGGGTGGCGCGCGCGCCTACCAGAACCAGACTTCGCATCTCCCGCTGAAGATCAACATGTCGGGCGTGATCCCGCCGATCTTCGCCTCGTCGCTGATCATGTTCCCGGCGACCGCGGCGACGTGGTTCTCCAACGCGAGTCAGATGCGCTGGCTGCAGACGGTCACGACCGCGCTGACGCCGGGCGAGCCGCCGTACATGATCCTGTACGCGCTGCTGATCATCATTTTCGCGTTCTTCTACACAGCGATCGTCTTCAACGCACAGGAGACGGCGGACAATTTGAAGCGCTCGGGCGCGCTGATACCGGGCATCCGCCCGGGCAAGGCCTCGGCCGACTACATCGATGGCGTGCTGACGCGCCTGACCGGCGCGGGTGCGCTGTACCTGGCGGCGGTGTGCCTGATCCCGACGTTCTTGCAGACCGCCTGGCACGTGCCGTTCTATTTCGGCGGCACGTCCCTGCTGATCGTGGTGGTGGTGGCGATGGATTTCCGCGCGCAGGTTTCGGCGCATCTGGTGTCGCACCAGTACGAGAGCCTGTTGAAGAAGGCGAATCTGCGCAGAAGTTAGTGTTTTTGGGCCCTGGTTGACGGCTCGTAGAGCTACCAAGCAGGCCGGGTTTTCCGTTATACTTTGCTGTTTGGCAACGCTGAGTGGTTTGAGGGCGTAGTAGCCGTCAAACCGCTCAATCGGGTTCGGAGAGAAGAAGATATGGCGCGCATCGCGGGTGTCAACCTGCCGGTCAACAAGCACGTTTGGGTGGGCTTGCAAAGCATCTATGGCATCGGCCGCTCGCGGTCGAAGACGATCTGCGTGCAGGCCGGGATCGATCCCGCCACGCCGATCAAGTCGCTGTCCGAAGGCGAAGTGGAAAAGCTGCGCCAGGAAGTCGCGCGCTTCGCGGTCGAGGGCGACCTGCGCCGTGAAGTCGGCATCAGCATCAAGCGGCTGATCGACCTCGGCACCTATCGCGGTCTGCGCCATCGCCGCGGCTTGCCGGTACGCGGCCAGCGTACGCGTACCAATGCGCGCACGCGCAAGGGCCCGCGCCGTCCCATCAAAAGGTAGTGCGACGTCCGTGATCGGTAGGATCGAAAAGCAGCCGTCCATGGCTGCACTTCAAAATTTGAAAAGAGCTTCCAACACATGGCACCTCCAGTAAAAACAAAGAAGAAGGCCAAGCGCATCGTCACCGACGGCATCGTGCACGTGCAGGCTTCCTTCAACAACACCATCGTCACCATCACCGATCGCCAGGGCAATGCGTTGTCCTGGGCGACCGCGGGTGGTGCGGGCTTCCGCGGTTCGCGCAAGTCCACCCCGTTCGCCGCGCAGGTCGCCGCCGAGAAGGCCGGCCGTGCCGCGCTGGACTACGGCGTGAAATCGCTGGAGGTGCGCATCAAGGGACCGGGTCCGGGCCGCGAATCCGCCGTGCGTTCGCTGAACGCACTGGGCTACAAGGTCACCAACATCATCGATGTCACGCCGATTCCGCACAACGGCTGTCGTCCGCCGAAAAAGCGCAGGGTGTAAGGGTTTATTTTTGCGATCATCCATGATCGCATGGATCAAAAAGCGGCCATCCATGGCCGCACTATTGGAAAAGCTATGGCACGTTACCGCGGTCCCACCTGCAAGCTGGCCCGTCGCGAGGGCGCCGACCTCTCGTTGAAGAGCCCGGCGCGCGCGCTCGATTCCAAGTGCAAGTTCGACAACAAGCCGGGCCAGCACGGCGCCAACAAGCGCGCGCGCCTCTCCGACTACGCCGTGCAGTTGCGCGAGAAGCAGAAGGTCAAGCGCATCTATGGCGTGCTGGAGCGCCAGTTCGGCAATTACTACAAGAAGGCCTCCTCGCTGAAGGGCAACACCGGCGAGAACCTGCTGCGCATGCTGGAGACCCGCCTGGACAACGTGGTGTATCGCATGGGTTTCGCGGTTACCCGCGCGCAGGCGCGCCAGCTCGTTGCGCACAAGGCGATCACCGTCAATGGCAAGAAGGTCAACGTGCCGTCCTACGCGGTGCGCCCCGGCGACGAAGTCGCGCTGACCGAGCGCGCGCGTTCGCAGTTGCGCGTGCAGGAGGCGCTGACCTTGGCCGAGGGCATGGATCTGCGCCCGGGCTGGGTCGAGGTCGATTCGAAGAAGTTCGCCGGCGTGTTCAAGGCGCTGCCCGATCGCGGCGACCTGCCCTCCGACATCAACGAGAACCTGATCGTCGAGTTGTATTCGAAGTAAACGGCCGCATTTAGGGTGGATGGACGCGTTCCGCGTCCGATCCCCCAGCGGCAGAAAGCGCGCCTTCAGAGCGCGCTTTCCGGCTTTCCGGTGAATCGAATCCTTCGGTTCGCCACAGATGATCTATCCGGAGTCACACATGTCAGCCACTTCCACCAGCGTCCTGCGGCCGCGCGGCCTCAATGTCGAGCAGCTCGGTCCGAACCATGCGCGCGTGATCGTCGAGCCGCTCGAGCGCGGATACGGCCATACGCTCGGCAACGCGCTGCGGCGCGTGCTGCTGTCCTCGATTCCCGGTTGCGCCATCACCGAGGTCGAGATCGACGGCGTGCTGCACGAATACACCACGCTGGAAGGTCTGCAAGAGGACGTGATCGAGGTGCTGCTGAACCTCAAGGATGTCGCCATCCGCATGCACGGCGTGGACGAGACCACCATGACGCTCAACAAGAAGGGCAAGGGCGTGGTCACCGCCGGCGACATCACCACCGATCACTCGGTGGAGATCGTCAATCCGGAACACGTGTTGTGCCATCTCACCAAGGACGTCGGCCTCAACATGCGCCTGAAGGTGAAGCGCGGCATCGGCTATCAGCCGGCCACCGCGCGGATCAATCCGGACGAGGAATCCCGTCCGATCGGCCGCCTGCAACTGGACGCCTCGTTCTGTCCGGTGCGTCGCGTCGCCTATGAAGTGGATGCGGCGCGCGTGGAACAGCGCACCAATCTGGACAAGCTCGTGCTGGATGTCGAAACCAACGGTACCGTGCAGGCCGACGAGGCCGTGCGCAAGGCCGCCGAGACGCTCCTTGACCAGCTCTCCGTGTTCGGCGATTTCACCCGCCGCGAGAGCGCGGATTCCAAGGCCGAGAAGAGCGGCTTCGATCCGCTGCTGACGCGCCCGATCGACGATCTGGAACTGACCGTGCGTTCGGCCAACTGCCTCAAGGCGGAGAGCATCTACTACATCGGCGATCTGGTGCAGAAGACCGAAGTGGAATTGCTGAAGACGCCGAACCTCGGCAAGAAGTCGCTGACCGAGATCAAGGACGTGCTCGGCGCCAAGGGCCTGTCGCTCGGCATGAAGCTGGAGAACTGGCCGCCGGCAGGGCTGTCGCACGGCATGCAGCTTGGTTAATGCGATCGTCCATGATCGCTGCTTGAACAGGCGACAACGAAGGATAGTTGTTGCTTCCGGGCAGGGAAGCCTAAAAGCGGCCATCCATGGCCGCACTTTCAAAATACAGCCCGCCCTGAATAGGGCATCATGAATCTCACAAGCGGACATTCCGCGGGAATCCGGGACAGGTTTTCGGCATTCCCATAACGATAAAGAGAGAAACAAGCCATGCGCCACCTCAAATCCGGACGCAAACTCAATCGCACGTCCAGCCACCGCGAAGCCATGTTCAAGAACATGGCCGCCTCGCTGATCAAGCACGAGCTGATCCGCACCACCTTGCCCAAGGCCAGGGAATTGCGTCGCGTTGCCGAACCGTTGATCACCCTCGCCAAGACTGACGGCGTCGCCAACCGGCGGCTTGCGTTTGCGCGCCTGCGCGACAAGCAGGCGGTCGGCAAGCTGTTCGTGGAACTCGGGCCGCGTTACCGGTCGCGCCCCGGGGGCTACCTGCGCATCCTGAAATGCGGCAATCGCGTCGGTGACAATGCCCCGATGGCCTACGTCGAACTGGTCGATCGCCCGCAACAGGCTGCAGCCTCCGAATAGGCCAAGGTTCGGTAGCGAAACACATGAAACCCCGGCCGGAAACGACCGGGGTTTCTGCATGCTGCACGTGCATTGCTGACAGCCGCGCACAAAGCGGCTAACGTTGCGGCATTCCGCAACGGGTTGGTATTTATGGCGCCCTGGCAATGGCCCTATCGCGTTGTCTACCTGGTCGGCTTCCTCGTCTGCGCGGCGCTGATGGGCTATGCGCTGTACGCGGAGGTTTTTCTCGGCCTGATTCCATGTCCGCTGTGCATCTTCCAGCGCGTCGCATTCATCTGGATGGGCGTGTGGTTTCTCATCGGCGGTTTGCACGCGCCGCGCGGCGGCGCGCGCTGGGCGTATTGCGTGCTGGTGTTGCTGGGCGCGGCGTGGGGCATCGCGGTCGCGGCGCGCCACCTGTATCTGCAGAGCCTGCCGCCCGATCAGGTGCCGAGTTGCGGTCCTGGACTCAACTACATGTTGCAGACTTTTCCCTTCGCGCAAACTCTGAAGCTGGTCTTCGAGGGATCCGGCGAATGCGCACAGGTGAACTGGAAATTTCTCGGGCTAGCCATGCCGGGCTGGACCCTGATCTGGTACGTGCTACTCGCGGCTTTCTCGATCCACGGCGCGCTGCACCCGTTGTCGCCCCGGCAGATCGAACGGCAGCGCTCCGCGGCCTGAATCCCCGTTCCTCATCCCATTCCGAAACCGGCCTCGAAGCTGGCGCTGCGCGAAACGCGCTATTCTTCTCGAATGTCCACGTCCGAACGCAACCTGCGCGCAGTCCGCGAAGCGCCGCCCTGGCAGCCGGATACCTGGCGCAAGCGCCCGGCTACACAGCAGCCGGAATACGAAGACGCGGTGCAACTCGAGCACGCGCTCGAGCAGTTGTCGGACCTGCCGCCGCTCGTCACTTCCTGGGAAGTGCTGACGCTCAAGACACTGCTGGCCGAGGCGCAGGAAGGCAAGCGCTTCCTGCTGCAAGGTGGCGACTGCGCCGAGAATTTCGCCGACTGCAACAACGAGGTGATCGCCAACCGCCTGAAGGTGTTGTTGCAGATGAGCCTGGTGCTGATCCATGGGCTGCGCATCCCGGTGGTGCGCGTGGGCCGCTTCGCCGGGCAGTATGCCAAGCCACGCTCGGCCGATTTCGAAACGCGCGAGGGCGTGACGCTGCCCAGTTATCGCGGCGATCTGGTGAACGCGTCGGAATTCGATTCGGCTTCGCGCCGCGCCGACCCGCAGCGGCTGTTGCGCGGACACGCGCGTTCGGCGATGACGATGAATTTCGTGCGTGCGCTGGTCGACGGCGGGTTCGCCGACCTGCACCATCCCGAATACTGGAATCTCTCATGGGTCGAGCATTCCCCTCTGGCGGATGAGTATCGCCGCATCGTGGAAGGCATCGGCGATGCAGTGCGTTTTCTGGAAACGCTGGCGGGCGAATCGATCGCGAGTTTCCAGCGCGCCGAGTTCTACACCTCGCACGAGGCGCTGCTCCTGCATTACGAACAGGCGTTGACGCGGCATGTACCTCGCCAATGGGGCTGGTTCGACCTGTCCGCGCATTTCCCGTGGATCGGCATGCGCACCGCCGACCCGGGCGGCGCGCACGTGGAGTTCTGCCGCGGGATCCGCAATCCCATCGCGATAAAAATCGGGCCGGCGATGAATGTCGAGCAGTTGAGGCGGCTGATCGAGGTGTTGAATCCGGACGACGAGCCCGGCCGCCTCACGCTGATCCATCGCATGGGCGCAGGCGGCATCGGCGAACACTTGCCACCGCTGATCGAGGCGGTGAAGTCCGGCGGCCGTCGCGTGCTGTGGTGCTGCGATCCGATGCACGGCAACACCGAGACGCTGGGCAACGGCACCAAGACGCGCCGTTTCGCCAATATCCGTTCGGAACTGGAGCAGGCCTTCGACATCCATGCTGCCTGCGGCACGCATCTGGGTGGCGTGCACCTGGAATTGACCGGTGAAGACGTCACCGAGTGCCTCGGTGGCGCGCGCGACCTTTCCGAAAGCGATCTGGCGCGCGCGTACAAATCGACGGTCGATCCGCGACTCAATTACGAGCAGTCGCTGGAACTGGCGATGCTGATCGTGCGCAAGTCGGGAGCGCAGCCGCTGACGGTTTGAGCTGGTTTGTTGCGGCGCAACATCGCGTGCATTAGCATGCGTTCGTCGGTGCACGCGAAGATCAAAAAGCGGGCATCCATGCCCGCAGCACGAGTTTGCGTTCGTCCGTGAACGCGAAGATCAAAATGCGGACATCCGTGTCCGCACTTTTAGAGGAGCTCTTGATGATGGGCGCCGAGGCAAAGACCGGATTCGAAGACTGGCAGGCGCTGTCGCGCCGCTACTGGGACTCCTGGAATGACGCTACCCGCAAGGCATTCGAGGCTTCGTCGCAAACGATGAAGGCCGATACCGCGCCGTGGCACGAAGGCCTGGAGCAATGGTCCCGCATGTTCGCGCAACAGGGTTCGCAGAGCGAAACCATGGAGCGACTGCTGTCCGGAGCGAAATCGTATTTCGCATTGCTGCAATCGATGGCCGCGAACAGCGTGGGCACCCACGGCAATTTCGACGCGAAGGCGTGGACCGACACGTTGCGCGAATCCTTCAACTTTCCCGGCGCCGACGCGTCGCTGTTCGACAACCCGCTGGCGCGCGCTTTGCGCGAAATCGCCGGCAAGGGCGTGAAGGGCTTCGAGCAACTGGGCAAGGGCGTCGAACCCTGGATGCGCGAAACACAGGCACTCATGGGGCTGCCCGCGTTCGGCTACCTGCGCGAGCACCAGGAGCATTACCAGAAGTTCGCTCAGGCCATGCTGGATCAGCAGCAGCAGACCAATCGGTACGGCGCGCTGCTGGCCCGCGCCAGCGCGCGCGCCTTCGAATTGTTCGAAGACAAGCTGGCCGCGCGCGCGGAACCGGGTCGCCAGATCGAATCGGTGCGCGCCCTGTACGACCTCTGGGTGGACGCCGCCGAAGACGCCTATGCTGAAATCGCGCTGTCGGATGAATTCCGCGAAGTCTACGGCGCACTGGTCAATGCGCAGATGCGCGTGCGCAAGCACGTGCAGGAAGAAGTCGAGCGCGTTGCCACCGATCTGGGCATGCCAACGCGCAGCGAGATCGACAGCATGGGCAAGCGACTGCACGAAGTCCGGCGCGAATTGAAGCAGCGCGACGAGCTTGCTTCCGAACTCGCGGCGTTGCGTACGGAAATAGAAAAACTGAAGAACGCATCCGGCAAGACCAAGGCACCGGCGAAACGCGCCGCCAAAATCCGCAAAGGCTGATCCGACATGGAACCCATCCGCATCGATCCGACGCGCGCACTGGACGAGGCACTGCGCGCGCAAGGCAAGCTCGCAGCCGGCATGCGCACGCTGCGCGAGGTCGAAGACGTCGATTACGGCGTGACCGAAAAGGAAGCGGTCTACCGCGAGGACAAAGTCGTCGTCTATCGCTACAAAGGCAAAAACAAGCCTGCCGCGAAAGCGCCGATCCTGATCTGCTATGCGCTGGTCAACCGCCCGTACATGGTGGATCTCCAGGACGACCGCTCGCTGGTCAAGAACCTGCTGGCCCTGGGCGAAGACGTTTACCTGATCGACTGGGGCTATCCCGACGGCGCCGATCGCTGGCTGACGCTGGACGATTACATCAACGGTTATCTCCGCCGCTGCGTGGATGCGGTGGCAAAACACGCGGGCGTCAAGAAGATCAATCTGCTCGGGATCTGCCAGGGCGGCGCATTCTCCCTCTGCTTCACCGCGCTGCATCAGGACAAACTGCAGAACCTGATCACGATGGTGACGCCCGTGGATTTCCACACTCCCGACAACATGCTTTCGCACTGGACGCGCGGCATGGACGTGGACCTCTTCGTCGATACGCTGGGCAACGTGCCCGCGGACCTCATGAACTGGTGCTACCTCACCCTGAAACCGGTACGGCTGAATCAGCAGAAATACATCGGCATGCTGGACATCCTCGATGACAAGACCGAACTCGAGAATTTCCTGCGCATGGAAAAGTGGATCTTCGATTCTCCCGACCAGGCCGGAGAAGCCTTCCGCGAGTTCATTCGCGATTTCTACCAGGGCAACAAGCTGGTGAAGGGCGGCCTGAAGATCGGCGAGCGTGAAGTGAGCCTCAAGGACATCACGATTCCCGTGCTCAACATCTTCGCCGAGCAGGATCACCTGGTACC
>DASXWZ010000066.1:0-2895 GCA_036503375.1 Rhodanobacteraceae bacterium
TGACCGAACTGGCGGTGTGCCTGGGTCAGGCGGGCGGACAGCGTTATGGCTGGTTCCGCACGTTGCGCAACCTCAATCCGCAACTGGACCCGCAGGTGCAGGAGCCGATGGGCGCGCGGGTCGAGCTGCCGAAGATGCTGGAAGACGATTACGCGAAGTCCTGCGTCGGTGGCCAGTGGGTGGCGCTCGCCGACGACCTGCATTCGGCGGTCCTGCCCACGCCGCCGGTGCAGGTGGCGAAAGCCGATCCGCCGCCGACGCGCACGCACCATTACACGGTGCGCCACGGCGACACGCTCTCGTCCATCGCGCGCAAATACAGTTGCGACGACGTAGGCGCGCTGGCGAAAGTGAATCATCTCCATGCGCCGCGTTATGCGCTGAAGCCGGGGCAGGAACTGACCTTGCGCGGATGCGGCAGGGAGTGAGTGAACGCGCTGCGCCTTCCATGCCTGATCTTCGACCGGAAGCTGGCTTCGTCATTCCAGCCAGTTGTCGAGCGGTCGTTCGATCGTGCGGGCAAGCAGTCGCACGTCCCCGGCAAATGCTTCGATCAACTCCGCGCGCATCGAGCGAGGGATCGCTCGCGCGGGCCGGGATCGGGTGTTCCAGCGGTCGATGCGGCCGAGCGCGCCGAATGATCGGTTGATCTTCAGCCGTTGCTTTATCCGCGCCGTGGAATCCGAGACGCGCTTCAGCAGCGGACTCCTGCGTTCGCGCGCGGGGTTCACCACGTCGAAGCGCGGCGGCAGCCAGGCATCCACTCGCAGGAAATCCAGCACGCCGCGATAGATGTCCTCGGAAGACCGCCGCAGGTCGTCGTGCACGATCACGTGCACGCGCTCGCGTCCTGCCGTTTCTATCAGTCGAGCGAGCCGTCCGCCCAGCGAGCAGATCGAGCGGTACTGCAATATGGCCGGCTCGCGGCAATGCGCAGGCAGATGCCGGCCCGCCGCACGCGCAGCCTGCAGCGCCCAGGCTCGCGCGAAATCCGGTTCGTCTTCCTGCTGATCGAACAAGGCCTGCCGGTGCCAGGAAGGCGCCATCTCGAGCGGATTGCGCACCATCGCGATGAAGCGTGCTCTCGGCTGGTAGCGCAGGATGTTCGCCGCCGCGATCGCCGAGTGCAGATACAGCACCGAGGCTTCGCCGATCGCCTGCGCGGTTGACGGCGCATCGCGGAACAGCGACTCGTAAGCTTCGAGCGTTTCGACCCAGCGAAAACCGCTGTCGGTGTTGAAATGATGCGGTTCCTTCTGCGCGCTCATGAATACGCGCGGGTGCATCGCAAGATGTCGATAGAGCCAGGTCGTGCCGCAACGCGGTGCGCCGACGATGAAGAAATCGGGATTCCCCACTCCGCCTTGCGACATGCAAACGCCCGCCCGCGCTTGCGCGCTTCGTGTTTCCAAAGGGGTGAGTGCCTTCCGGCGGGTCGAAAGGCTGCGGACCGGAGAGAGACGAGAGCTTCAGGCGGCCGCTTCGCCGCCGGATTTCATCCACGTGGTCGCACGGTCGGCGGGGGCCGCCGCGTTTTCCTTCACTTGGCGCATCACGCGCAGCACGTCGCGATGCAGCTCGCTGAATTCAGGAAAGCTGCTCTCGCGGGTTTCGTGGTAGGCGACCGCGATCCACAGCGCGATGCCGCGCAGGCGGACCTGCGTATTGTCGGAACGCGCCCGGTCGTGGCCCAGATCCATGCCGGTGCCCCAACTGCCCGGTTTCAGGTCGGGCGGCGATCCGTACAGCTGCGGCGCCTCCGACCGGCTGGCGGCCGAGCATTCCTTGCCGATCAGTTCCGCCAGCAGTGCGCTGGCGGACGGCGGCAGCGCAAGCGCGCGCTGCTCGATGTCGCGGAACTGGCGACGCATCCGTGCAGCCCGGCTCAGGGCCAACATCCTCATCAGAAGGCGCATGATCTTCCCCGTATAACCGCTTGATGCGCACTAGGGGCGGAAGTTTTATTCATGACGGGCGCGCCCGGCTGAAACACCAGTCACATTTTGCGCCCGGCGGCGGCAAAGAACAAATGCCGGTTCAGTTTGAGCCGCGGGCCCCCAAGCCGGGCGCGAGCTTCAGGGGTCCGTAAAGTGCCCGAGGCGCTGGCCCACCCTCACCGGCATTTCCGGCAGCAGCCCGGCCCGCAACAGGCACGAGGGCGGCAGCAGCAGGATCACGGTGGATCCCATCTCGAACCGGCCCATCTCGGCGAAGCGCGCCAGCCGCACCGCGCGCCCCCGCCAGTCGCTGCGCACCACCTGGGCCGCGTAGGGCGGCACTTCGCGGCCGCTCCAGATCGTGCGTATGCCCGAAACCAGCATGGCGCCGACCAGCGCCACCACGAAGGGACCGCAGGTGCCATTGAAGTGGCAGATCAGGCGTTCGTTGCGCGCGAACAGGTTCGGAATCTGCGCCACCGGGTCCGGTGCGACGCTGAACAGTCGCCCGGGCACGTGCACCGTTTCGATCAGTTCGCCATCGAGCGGCATGTGCACGCGGTGGTAGTCGCGCGGCGAGAGGTAGACGGTGACGAAGTGTCCGTCCCTGTAGAAATCCGCAGCCTCTTCGTCCGCCAGCAACTCGGTCACGCCGAAATCGCGGCCCTTGGCTTGCAGCACGCGGCCTTCCCCGATCCGGCCGGCCTGGCTGATGCGCCCATCGGCGGGGCACAGCACGGCCATCTCGCCGCCGCCGGCGTGGCGCGCGCCGGGCTTCAGCGCACGGGTAAAAAAAGCATTGAAGTGCGGATAGGCGAACGGATCGTGTTGCGCGGCTTCGCTCATGTCGACGCGATAGCGTTTCACCACGCGCGCGATCAGGAAATTTTTCCAGGGCCGCCAGCGCCAGCGCGTGGCGGCGCGGACAATACGGCTCAAGGTCTTTTGCGGCAACAGG
>DASXWZ010000067.1:0-3340 GCA_036503375.1 Rhodanobacteraceae bacterium
ACCGGCGGCCTGGGCGTGGGCATCGACCGGCTGGTGATGTTGCTGGCGGATGTGCCGTCGATCCGCGATGTCCTGCTGTTTCCGTATATGCGGCCGGAACAGCAGTGATCGAACGGAACATGCTCTTCTCCTTCCCCTTCAGGGGGAAGGCCGGGATGGGGATGGTGTTATCGCTGCGAACCATCCCCACACAACCCTCCCCTTGAAGGGAGGGCTTCAATGCTGCTGTCCTGGAACATCCATGTGGTCCGCCATCCTCGGCTTCGACAACGAAGATTCCTTGAGCGCCCGCCAAGCCGCGCGCCCGGCACATCTCGCGCGGCTGCAAGCGTTGCTGGATGAAAGCCGCCTGCTGATCGCCGGACCGTTCCCGAAGATCGAGGCGGAAGATCCCGGGCCGGCCGGGTTCGATGGCAGCCTGATCATTGCCGAATTCGAAGATCTCGAAGCCGCGCGCGAGTGGGCGCGGGCAGATCCCTATGTCAACGTCGGTGTGTACCGCGACGTGAGCGTACGCCCGTTCCGCGTGACGCTGCCATGAGCGCAGCTTCGATCGAAGACATCCGCGCGAAGCTGGTCGCCGCGCTGCAACCGGAATCCCTGGAAGTCATCGATGAAGGTCACTTGCACATCGGCCACGCCGGCGAGGGCAGCGGGCATTTCCGCGTGCGTATCGCCAGCGCCGCATTCGCGGGAAAAGGTGCGATCGAACGTCACCGGTTGGTGTACGCCGCGGTGAACGACCTGATCGGCAACGGCATCCACGCGCTGGCGATCGAAGCCCGTGCAACCGATGAAACGTAGTGTCCCTTGCTCCTTTCCCTTCAGCGGCCGGGATGGGTCATCGGCGCAAAACCATCCCCACCCAACCCTCCCCGTGAAGGGGAGGACTGAAAACGATCACGCAGCCTGCTGGTCACTCGCCGCTTCAGTGTGTTGCGGCCCATTCTTGAGATCACGGCGACATTGCGCGGCGGGCGTCCGGCTGGCACAGTGCCGCATTCACTCGCGACAAGTTGTCGCCACCCGCATCCAACAAGCTGACCCATGCGCCTGACCACCATCAAGCTGGCCGGTTTCAAGTCGTTCGTCGATCCGACGGTCCTGCATTTCCCCACCAACCTCACCGGAATCGTCGGTCCCAACGGCTGCGGCAAATCCAACGTCATCGACGCGATCCGCTGGGTGATGGGCGAAAGCGCAGCCAGCCGGCTGCGGGGCGAATCGCTGACCGACGTGATCTTCTCCGGATCGAGCGGGCGCAAGCCGGTCGGGCAAGCCACGGTCGAATTGATCTTCGACAACTCCGATGGCGCGATCGGCGGCGAATACGCGACCTACAACGAGATTTCGGTGAAGCGTGTCGTCGGACGCGATTCGCAATCGGATTATTTCCTCAATGGCGTGCGCTGCCGCCGTCGCGATATCACCGATCTGTTTCTCGGCACCGGCCTGGGCGCGCGCAGCTATTCGATCATCGAGCAGGGGATGATTTCCGACATCGTCGAATCGCACCCCGAGCAGTTGCGGGTGCATCTGGAAGAGGCCGCCGGCATCTCGCGCTACAAAGAACGCCGCAAGGAAACCGAAAGCCGTATCAAGGCCACGCGCGAGAATCTCGATCGCGTGCGCGACGTGCGCGAGGAAGTCGAGAAGCAGCTCGATCATCTCAACCGGCAGGCTCGCGCGGCCGAGCGCTGGAAGAAGCTGAAAGAGGAACACACGCGGCGCGAAGCCGAATTGCGCGCGTTGAGCTACCGCTCAATCGCGCAGGAACTGGCGCAGCATCGCGAGGCGCTGCGCGAAGCCGAAACCGGCATCGAAAAGCAGCTCGCCGAGCAGCGGCATCTCGAAGCGGCGATCGAAGCCGCGCGCGCGCAGCACCAGGAGCAATCCGATGCGTTGAACGCGGTGCAGGGCGAGGTGTACCAGGTCGGCGCCGAGCTGGCGCGGGTCGAGCAGCAGATCCGCCATCACCGCGAGCTGGGCGAACGCCTGCGACAGGCGCGCGAGGAGACCGAGCGCGCCTGGGAAGAACTGGCCGCGCACATCCAGGCCGATCGGGAGCAGCACGCCTCGGCAAGCAGTGCACTGGGCGAGGGCGAGCCGGAGTTGCAGAGGCTGGGCGAAATCGAAGCGCGCGCAAGCGAAGCGTTGCGCGAGGCCGAGACCGCGCACGCCGCCTGGCAGCAGCGCTGGGAATCCCACGGCGGTGACTCGGCCGCGACTTCGCGCGAAGCAGACGTCGAGCGCACCCACATCGATCACCTCGATCGCCAGTTGCTGGAACTGGCGCGCCGCCGCGATGCGCTGCAAGCCGAACGTGCGGGTTACGACCTGGATGCGCTGCATCGCGCCGCCCAATCGTTGCAGGGCGAACACGAGAGCCATCGCGCGCTGGTCGATTCGCATTCGGCGCAACTGGAGTCGCACAAGACCGACGCGGAGCGCCTGCTCGGCGAAGAACGGCAGGCGCAGTCTTGGCTGGCCGAAGCGCGCGCACAGGAACAGGCGCTGCGCGGCCGCATCGCGTCGCTCGAAGCCTTGCAGCACGCCGCGCTCGGCGAGGATCGCGATGCCGCGCGCGAATGGTTGCGCAAGTTCGGTCTGGCCGACGGCGCGCGCCTCGGCGCGAAGCTGGAAGTGGAGCCGGGCTGGGAACGTGCCGTGGAAACCGTGCTCGCCGGCTTGCTGGAAGGCGTGCTGGTCGAGGATCCGTTCGCGCTGGCGGGCGAACTCGCATCGGTAGAGCGCACCGACATCAGCCTGGTCGGAGCAGGCGGTGTGTCGTCGAATATCGAAGGCACGCTGGCCGCGCAGGTGCGCGGTCCGTCCACCGCGGTGGCGCTGCTGGCGCAGGTGCGCACAGCGGAAACGCTGGAGCAGGCGCGCTCCATCGCGGTTACGCTCTCCGCACCGCATTCGGTCATCACGCGCGATGGCATCTGGCTGGGCCCGGGCTTCGCGCGCGTGCGCCGCACCGAAGGCGGGCAGGTCGGTGTGCTGGCACGCGGTCGCGAATTGCAATCGCTGCAAACCGAATTCGGGAATCTGCAGTCGCGCCTGGATGAACTCGCCCGCCGCGCCGAGGAAGTCCGTGCGCAGCGTCTCGCGGCCGAACAGGCGCGCGATGACGCGCAGCGGGAGTTGTACGGCGCGCACCGGCGACTCTCGGAACTGGCCGGCGAACTTCAGGGCAAGCGCGGCCGCATCGACAGCGCGCAGGCGCGCCTGCAGGCGCTGGACGTCGAACTGGCCGAAATCACCAACAAGCTGGCCGAAAGCGAGGACTCGGCGCGCGCCGCGCGCGTGCGCATGGAGGCCGCGGTTTCGCGCATGG